>JANQIZ010000111.1 GCA_028281895.1 Dehalococcoidia bacterium | reverse complement strand
CAGAGCCGCACGACGGCTACTCGACCGAGCATCCGTCAGATATCGCCCGAGGGTTCGACATCCCTGTCCTGCACGTCAATGCAGACGATGTTCCATCTTGCGTTGCAGCGGCAAAGCTCGCTGTTGCGTACCGGCAGAAGTTCCACAAGGACTTCCTCATCAACCTGATCGGGTACCGGCGCTTCGGGCACAACGAGAACGACGAGCCGGGCTTCACACAGCCACTGATGTACCGACTGATCCAGGAGCACCCAACCGTCAGGGATCAGTGGGCTGAGATCTCGATAGCAGACGGATCTGTCGACAGGAGCGACGCGGAAGAGCTGCCCGTAAAGCACACTGGCTGGCTGCAGGGGATCAAGAGCAAGATCGAGTCCGAGGCGACGGTGAAGCCAGAGGCTCCGCCTGATCTTGGTCTGAGCCGCCGCCGCTTCCACGGCCTGGAGCACCCGGAGTCGTCGGTTCCGGAAGAGACTCTCAGGCAGATCAATCAGCACATCAACGAGCCGCCGTCCGGCTTCAAGCCACATCCAACGGTCGCCCGTCTCCTAAAGCGGCGCAGCGAAGCTCTCGACGACCAGGGCACGATCGACTGGGGCCATGCAGAGGCGCTGGCGATCGGCTCGATACTGTCGGACGGGCATAACGTTCGGCTAACTGGCCAGGACGTCAGACGCGGCACCTTCAGCCACAGGCATGCGGCGCTGATGGACTCAGAGACCGGCAAGCCATGGGTCGCGCTCGACGGCTTCGGTGGCAGCAGGTTCTGGATCAACAACAGCCCGCTCTCCGAGGTGGCGACAATAGGCTTCGAACAGGGCTACAGCGTCACTTCGCACAACTCTCTCGTTATATGGGAAGCCCAGTTCGGCGACTTCATCAACAACGCGCAGAGCATGGTCGACGAGCTTGTCGCTTCGGCACGCGCCAAATGGAACCAGGATTCTGGTCTTGTCCTGCTGCTGCCGCATGGCTACGAAGGGCAAGGACCGAACCACTCCCACGCTCACATTGAGCGATTCCTGGCGCTGGCCGCCAAGAACAACATGCGCATCGCCTACCCGACGACCGCAGCGCAGTACTTCCACCTGCTCAGGTCGCAGGCAGCCATGCTCACCGACGAGCCACTGCCGCTCATCGTCATGACAGGAAAGAGCCTCCTCAGGCACCCGCTCGCAGCATCGAAGCTCAAGCGACTCAGTTCAGGCGGGTTCCGGCCGGTCATCAGGTACCAGAAGGCCGGCACAAAGCTGGAAGACATCAAGAAGGTCGTCTTCTGCACGGGCAAGGTGTTCGTAGACCTCGTCAGCCATCCCGATTTCGAGGAGACAGAGGACATCTCGATCATCAGGTTCGAGGAGCTCTACCCGTTCCCGACGCAGAGCCTGGAGCGAGAGCTGAAGAAGCTGCCAAACGCATCCGAATTCATCTGGCTGCAGGAAGAGCCTCAGAACCGCGGGGCATGGTCGTTCATAAGGCCGAGGGTCATGCGGCGATTGCCCAAAAACGCGAAGCTCAGGTACGTCGGCAGGCCTGCGACGCCAAGCCCTGCAGAGGGATCGAACTGGCTACACAAGATGCAGCAGGAGCACCTGGTGAAGGTGACACTTGGAACCGAGGAAGCGGTTTCGGAGTTCGTTTAGCAGGCGTCTCCTCCGATTGAACCGACAGCACAGTGACAGCGAGCTCACACAGAGCACAAGGGGAATGAGCAAGTGTCCGTCGAGATAGTAGTTCCAACAATGGCGGAGTCGGTGGTCGAAGCCACCGTCGGAGACTGGCTCAAGTCGGCTGGCGACGCGGTCGCAGTCGGCGAGGTCGTGCTGGAGCTGGAAACCGACAAAGTGAACATGGAAGTCACAGCTGAGGCTGACGGCGTCCTGGAGAACATCGTCGCCGAGACTGGCGCGACGGTCGGTGTTGGAGATGTCCTCGGAACAATCACTCCAGGCGCATCGGCTCCGGCGAAGACTAAGGCCGAACAACCCGCAGCAGCGCCCGCTCAGGCCCAGCCCGAAACCAACGGCGCAACTGCCGCTACGCCAGCGCCAGTGCAGGCTGCTGAGGCGACACCCGTCGCAAGACGCCTCGCTGAGACTAAAGGCGTCGATCTCGCGTCAATCACCGGTACGGGCCGCGAAGGACGAATCACCAAGGAAGATGTTGAAGCAGCTTCGGCGCCTGCTCCGGTCGCGGCAGCTCCGACTCCTGCCCCTGCTCCGGTGCCGATCACATCGGCAGGCGATCGGTCTGAAGAGCGCGTCCGCCTCTCTCGTCGCCGCCTGACAATCGCCCAGCGCATGTCGGAAGTTCAGCGCGACGCCGTCATGACGACGACGTACAACGAGGCCGACATGAGCAGCATCATGGCGCTCAGGGCCAGGTATCGCGACTCGTTCAAGGAGCAGAACGGCGTCAGCCTCGGCTTCATGTCATTCTTCGTCAAGGCGGTCGTCGAAGGCCTCAAGTTCCAGCGCATCGTCAACTCGGAGCTTCAGGGCAACGAGCTCGTCTACAAGAACTACTACGACATCGGCATCGCAGTTTCGACTGACGACGGACTCGTCGTCCCTGTCGTGCGCGATGCGGACAAGAAGAGCTTCGCTGACATCGAGCGAGAGATCAGGGAGCTGGCTGGCCGGGCGAGAGAGAAGAAGTTGACGATAGACGAGCTGCGCGGCGCCACGTTCACCATCACGAACGGCGGCGTGTTCGGCTCCATGTTCTCGACGCCCATCCTCAACCCGCCGCAGGTCGCCATCCTTGGCATGCACGCCATCAAGGAGCGCCCAATGGCGGTCAACGGAGAGGTGGTCATCCGGCCGATGATGTACCTCGCGGTCACCTACGACCATCGGGTCGTCGAAGGCGCAGACTCCGTGCAGTTCCTGGTCAAGGTCAAGGAGATGATCGAAGACCCGGAGCGCATGATGATCGGCATCTAGGCTTCGCTGCGCCAGCCATATCTTGGGCAGTGGGTGAGTTGAACCCAGCCGCAGAACGCTAGCAAGGGCGGCAAGGCGAGAAAGGCAGCGTCTCAGAGGTCATCCGCTAGCATCAAACCTGCCGTACACACGTACACATCCCGTTCACGTGTGAGACATCATTGTGCTATAGACTTGCGGCCTGCAAATGAAGGTGAGGATGACATGGCTACGCGTTCTTTCGTGGGCGTCGCACACAACAGCAAACGACGCGAATACGTAGTTCTGACCGGAATCATCCAAAGAGAAGGGCGGAACTGGGTCGCGACTGTCCAGGAGACCGGCACGGCGGTTCAAGCGCGCTCTATCAACGATCTCATGGAGCGGCTTGAAGAAGCCGTTGGGCTGCACCTCACTACCCTTGAGGATATGGGGGAACTTGATCGATTCCTCATCGACAACGGTATCGCCATCTACAAAGCCCGGCCCAAGAAGCCACGGCTTGAAGTCTCCCGATTCACGCCCGGTTCTCTGGCTACCGCACTGATCCATCAGCTACCGCGCGGCTCAGAAGCAGGCCCAGCGCGACCGAAAGCACGCGGGCCGCTGGTACACGCGTGACTCAGTGCCATCGATCTCCATAACAGCGAAGCAACTTCGCCGCCTACTCGAACTGGATGGCTGGTCTGTCGCTCGCCGGGCAAATCATGGCCTCTCAATGACGAAACAGTTTCCGAATGGCAAGAAGCGAGTAACTATCATCCCTAAACGGGCGACGCTTGCTGCTGGGACGCTTGCCGCAATCCTCGGACCGAAACAGACGGGCCTGGGGCGATCTGGCCTTCAACGTCTCATTGACAAACATGGCAAGTAGCCAGCCTTCAAACTGATTCACCAGCCGGATCCTGCGGGACTTCGCCTTAGCTTCCATTCCATTGCTAAACTCGCTACTTGCGGTGAGTTTGCGCGTCCTCTGTCTGCCCAGTTCACGAGCTGGGTCACGAGGACATTGATGAATGCGGAGGATCGAATGGCAATCGAAACGCCTGTCAGGCTCGAAATCTTCATCGACTACACCTGACCGTGGGTGCGTCAGGCCGGCATTTGGCTGGCCAGGGTGAAGGAACAGATGGGCGACGATCTGCAGATCACATGGCGCAGCTTCGCGCTGGAGCAGGTGAACTCCAAAGAGGGTGACGACTGGAAGGCGTGGGAGCAGGGCGATGACTACGTTTCCCGCGGCCTCTGGCCACTGCGCGGCGGCATCGCAGCGCGCAACCAGGGCGAAGAGGCGCACGGCGCTTACATGGACACCATCCTTGAGCTAAAGCATGTCGAGCGCGAGGACATTCGCAGTCGCGAATCGGTGATTGAGATCGCCAGGCGAATCGGGTCCGGCCTCATAGACATTGACCGCTTCACAGCAGATATCGACGACCCCAGAACTCTTACACAGATAGGCAGCGACCACACTGAGGCTGTAGAGATGGGAGTTTTCGGCACTCCCACGTTCGTCTTCGAAGACGGGTCAGCATCGTTCATCAAGACCTTCACGCCTCCTGAAGAAGACACGATGAGCGCCTTCGAGTCGCTGCTTGGAGTCATGCGCGGCACGAGATACTTCGGCGAGATCAAGCGTCCTCAGCCACCGTGGCCGCGGGGCGCGAGAGACTAGGTCGCTGCACGGATGCCATCAACGCCTCCTTCACCCGAAGAGCTTGCACAAGCCCAGGAATCGCTGGGAGTCTCGTTCAGCGACACCGGCTTGCTGCGCCTGGCGCTCACTCACCAGTCCTACCTGAACGAGAATCCATCTGAGGGCGGCGAGTCGAATGAACGGCTCGAGTTCCTTGGCGACAGCGCGCTCAACTACATCGTGGGCAGATACCTGTACGACTCTCTGCCTGGTCTCCCTGAAGGAGACCTGACCGTTCGACGCGCCGAGGCGGTTCGCAGGGAGGCGCTGGAAAAAGCGGGACGGCGTCTCGGCCTTGGCCAGATACTTGTGATGGGCAGGGGAGAAGAGGCCAGCGGGGGCAGCGAGCGCTCTTCCAATCTGGCCAACTGCTTCGAGGCCCTCGTGGGCGCGACGGTGCTCGATCGCGGCATCGAAGAGGCGTGGCCACTTGTCACTGAATGGCTTGGGCCGGAGTTGCGTGACGTGGTCCAGTCGGACACTCCCAAGGACCCCAAATCGCTCCTGCAGGAGCTGGTCCAGGGAAAGGGACTGCAGCCTCCCGCATATGAGCTGGTCGGACGGAGCGGTCCTGACAACGAGCCCCTGTTCTCCGTGCGGGTGATCGTCGATGGCGAGGAGCTGGGCACAGGAACAGCCGGACGGAAGATCGATGCGGAGCGCGAAGCGGCAAGAGAAGCGGCAGCGAGGCTGGGGTGAACAGTCTGAAGACCTGACGGTACGTTGAGCAGGCCGATGCCAAGGTTGGGAAGGGCAAATGGGCAGGTACATACGAGTCCGACTCAGGCAATCGCTTCCAATCGCGCTTCTCGTGCTAATTGTCCAGGTCGTAGTCGCCTGCGAAGGCACCACTCCTGTACCGACACGTGAACAGACCGATACACCGGTACCGGTCACGCCGACCGCTCAGCGCACACTGGAGCAGACTCAAGTTCCATCGCCGACAAACACGGCTACTCCTGTTCCTCCGACCGCGACGCTGATGCCTACGTCGACGCCTCAGCCCACGGCCACGCCCACGCCGACTCCGGTTCCCAGTCCGACACCTGTGCCAACCCCCACGAAGATGCCATCGCCGACACCAGTTGCGACAGCCACTGCTACGCCCATTCCAGTTCCGACAGCTTCACCGACACCGACTGCAACATCGTCGCCGTCCCCAACACCACTGCCGCAACCAACTCCTGGTCCGATTCCCATGGCTCCGACGAACCTGGCCACACTCGCGGATCTCAATCAGGCGGCCAACAGCGGTCAGGCGGTTCACATTAGCAACGTTATGGAGGGCGACAGCAAGGTTGTGTTCTTCAGAGGACCCGCGCCAGGCAGGATCGAGATCGGTCAATACAACGGCAGAAGCGCGAATAACATGTGGTTCCTCGTCCCATTCGAGGCTGACGACAACGAGAATGACCTTTTCCGACTCAGGAATGGCGAAGCCGGCGACCACTACCACATGACAAATCAGCTCGAGTTTCGTGTTGATATGGGGATCTTCCAGGTCCATCCACCGATCCGGTGGAGCGAGCCATGGTCGGTCTGGAAGTTCCAAGAGATCGAGGGTGGATCGTTCCGTATTTACGGTCCGCGAAAAAACGGAGTATTGGACGTACGCCCGGGTCCCGAAGTCGTATCAGTGCCCAATCAACCGGCCGACGATCTGAGCACTCACTGGCGTCTGGGCCTGGTCCCTCCCAATTGACCCGCCTGCATCGAAAGTCAGGACCGTCTGCCATTCCAGGTCGATTCTCGTACTGGCAGCCACGAATTCCTGTAGCCGTTGATCTTAGAATTGGCACAGAACCAGACACTCAGTAGCTCTGGCATTGGCACGACAGGGAGAAGCGATGTTCGGCCGATTGCGTCGAAAAGAGAAGACCGAAGAGAGCACGCAGAAGACCGGCTCCGCATGGAAACGGGCCTTTGGCGGAATCTTCGGACGCGGCGGAATCGACGACGACTTCTGGGACGAGCTGGAAGAGGCTCTGATCATCTCCGACGTTGGAGCACGCACCTCCATGGAGCTAGTCGAGGAGCTGCGGGAGCTGGTTGAGGAGAATGGCTGGAAAGAGCCTGAGCAGGTCCGCGAGGCGCTGCACGACCGCATAGTCACCACTTTCTCCGACCTCTCGGAGCAGGACCCGCTTCCCAATGAGACACCTACTGTGCTGCTGGTGGTCGGCGTGAACGGCGTCGGCAAGACCACAAGCATCGCCAAGATCGCGAGGTCGGCCAAGGAAGAGGGCCGCAACGTGCTGCTGGCCGCTGCCGATACGTTCCGGGCAGGCGCTATCGAGCAGATCAAGATCTGGGGAGAGCGGCTCGATATCCCCGTCATCGCCCAGGGTGAGGGCGGAGACCCCGGCGCGGTCACATTCGACGCGATGTCGGCATCAAAGGCCCGCGGCATCGACCTGCTGGTTGTCGATACGGCAGGGCGGCTGCAGACCCGGCACAACCTGATGGAGGAGCTGAAGAAGGTTCGCGGGATCATCGATCGCGAGGGGCAGGGTTATGCAGTGAAGGTGCTCCTGGTGATTGACGGCAACACCGGGCAAAACGGACTCTCGCAGGCAAGGGCGTTCACGGAAGCGGTCAAATGCGATGGGGTGATGCTGACGAAGTTGGACAGCACAGCCAAGGGCGGGATCGCGCTGGCGATCGCTGGCGAGCTAGGGCTGCCGGTGTGGTTCGCTGGAACAGGCGAGAAGGCCGAAGATTTCTCAGAGTTCGATGCTTCCGGATTCGCCGACACGATACTGCCGCAATCGATCGCATCGTAGCTCGCAGCAGGCAAGCCTGTGCTGCGCCTATCCACGTATCTCCAGAGTCAGGACATGTGCTCAACTAAGTTGATCGACCGGAAACATGACTGACCTACTCATCTGGCTCATATCTGCTGAAATCGTGGGAATCGCGGCCTACCCGCTCGTCTTCAGAGCGTTCCCGGGTCTCGCCGACCGCGGCTTTGGCCTGGCGATTCCCGCCGGTCTGCTCCTCGTCAGCACGCTCACATGGCTGCTGACAATGGCTGGCGTCATTCCAAACAGCCAGTGGGCGTGGTGGCTCGTGGTCGCACTTGTCGCCGCTGGCGGCCTGCTGGCTGTGAGAAACCGCGTGGACGAAATCACCCTCATGCTGCGCCGCCGCTGGCGCCTGCTCCTCGCCGCACAGGCCGCCTTCCTCCTCTTCTTCGCTCTCGTTGCCGTGATGCGGGCCAATGACCCGAACATCGCCAACACCGAGAAGCCGATGGAGATCCTAATGCTCAACGCTGCGGTGACCACAGACGCGGCCCCGCCAGGCGATCCGTGGCTCGCAGGTGAGACCGTCGCCTACTACTACGGTGGCTACTG
This sequence comes from Dehalococcoidia bacterium, assembly GCA_028281895.1. Lineage (GTDB taxonomy): Bacteria > Chloroflexota > Dehalococcoidia > Lucifugimonadales > Lucifugimonadaceae > JAJCYX01. The sequence continues at coordinate 4,975 of JANQIZ010000111.1, read as the reverse complement.
GAACCTTGGCGGCGTTGTGATCTTGAGCGATACCGATACCGCACGCGGATTCAACCTGTCGCTGGCGCTGCTCGCCGGGATGTCTGCGAGCGCGCTCTTCTCACTCGTCGCCAGCATGGTCGACCGCGCAGGTGGCCGTCAGACGCCAGCGATACTCTCCGGGTTCGCCGCTTCGGGCCTGCTGCTCGCCACAGCCAGTATGGCCGGGTGGTGGGAGCTCACAGCGCATCTCGGAATCGGTTCGGCGGGCTTCTACGAGTGGCTGTCCATCGACGGACTAGAAAAGAGGTCATCTGCCTCGAGCTGGCGGCCTGACCAGTTCTGGTGGTGGTTCCGCGCGTCGAGAGTCATCAACACCTTCAACGAGTCTGGCACGGGCCTCGACTTCACCATCCAGGAGTTCCCGGCATTCAGCTTCGTCCTTGGAGACCTTCACCCGCATGTGATCTCGATTCCGTTCGTGACCACCGGCATCGCGGCGGCCTACAGCCTCTTCGTCTCCGGCAATCGCTGGGGCTGGAGCTGGATTCGCAGGAATCCATACTCGGCTGCGGCAATCGCACTCATCATCGGATCATCGGGCTTCATCAACCAGGCCGACATTCTCCTGATGGCCGCGCTGTTCTCAGCCGTCGTGGCGCTCAAGGCATATGGAGAGAGCAGCGCGAACCTCCTTGTCACCGCGATCAGGGCGGCGCCACCGCTGGCATTGCTGGCGGTAGTCGGCGTTGCCGTCTTCTCCACGTTCTACTTCGGAACTCTCGGCGGACAGCTTCAGTCGCCGCCGATCGCACCCGCTGAGTACGGTACGCGGCCGATCCACTTCCTCACTGTATGGGGGCTGTTCCTTGTTCTGATATCGCCGTTTGCGATCGCCGCCGGGTGGCCCATTCTCCGCCCGTACGTGAAGGCATCGTGGCGGGCGCGGTCCCACTTTCCCCTTGCGCCAACCGTTGTTCGCGAGCGCTTCGCCGACCTCAGGTACGCGGAGGACGACCAGCAGCCATCTTCTCCAGACCTCTCAGCATCTTCGCAATCCGAATCACCGGCCATTCCCGCAGCAGATGCTTCACGAAGATCATCAGTCGATCTACAGATGTTGAAGAGCCTCGACCGCTGGCTGTGGATCACGCCCCTGGCGCTTGCGATCGTCCCGTACCTCGTGTGGGCGGTGACACACCTTGCATACAACGACGTAGCCTCTCCTTCTGACGTGATCACGCGGCTTGGAACGGTGCTGCCGCTTGGCCTGGCATTCATCGCGCTCTCTTTCGCAGTCGCCCGGTCAGCCAACTCCGGTGTTCGTTCAGCCACTCAGTTCGCGCTGATCCTTGCAGCCGTCTCGGTCTACATGCTCTTCGGAGCAGAGCTGTTCTTTGTGCATGACCTGTTCGGCAACCGCATGAACACCGTCTTCAAGTTCTACTTCCAGGTATGGATAGTCGCATCGGCGATAGGCGGATTCGGCATCTACTACTGGGTGCGGGCACATCCCCGGCTTTCCGGCTATGGCCTCGTAGCCAGCAGAACCGCTGTGATCGCCCTCGCCGTACTACTGGTCGGTCCGCTATGGTGGCCGCTCGCAGCAGGCGTCACGAAGGCCGACGAACATGGCGGTCCTGTCACTCTGGACGGCTGGGCGTATCTTGAGTCACAGAGTCCCGGCGATGCCGCTGCGATCGACTGGCTACTTTCGAATGCCGATCCGGATGACCGCATAGTTGAGGCGGTCGGCGGCGGCTATTCGGCGCATGGACGGCTGGCGGCGGCGACTGGCCTGGCGACGGTGATTGGCTGGGAAGGCCATGAGCGGCAGTGGCGGGGGACAAGCGAACTGTTCGAGGGCAGGGCAGATGACGTTCGACAGCTCTATGAGACTGGCAATGAGGCGCTGGCGAGGCGTCTGCTGGACAGGTACGAAGTGAAATACGTGGTTATTGGCACGCGCGAGCGTGCTGGTTACACGGGCATTCAGACGGCAAAATTCGATAGCCTTGGGACAAAGGTTTTCGAAAGCGACGGGACCACTATCTACAACGTTAGAGGCCAGGCGAGTTGACGACAGGGGAATCCAGGCCTCACTTGGCAGGCAGTCCCGAACAGGCCGATGCCAGCGTGGCAGGCGGCAGGTGGGTTCATGGCAAGTGGGTGCCGGCCGACCAGCTGGACCGCGTCGAGTCAGACATCGAGTTCCGCTCGGCCAGCCGCGGCTTCACCATCCCGTTCCGCTGGGAAACCGCCGCCTATGCGACGCTCATAGCCCTGGCGCTCCTGCTCCGGCTCTGGGGGCTGGGAGATCGTGCGATTCACCACGACGAATCTCTGCACGGCTTCTTCGCTTTCCAGATCTACGACGGTGGGCAGTATCTGCACAATCCGCTGACGCATGGCATGTTCCTCTTCCATGCCATCGCGGGATCGTTCTTCCTGTTCGGTGACAGCGATTTCACGATGAGACTGCCGATGGCCGTCTTCGGCGCAGCGCTTGTCGCCACTCCGTTGCTTCTCAAGCCTCGAATGGGCCAGGTCGCGGCGTTGCTCGCGGCCCTGATGCTCACCTTCTCGCCGGCGCTGCTCTACTTCTCGAGGTTCGCCCGCAACGACATCTTCATCGCGGTGTTCACTCTGCTGCTGATCGGCGCGATGTTCCGTTACATAGACGAGCGAAAGAACCGGTGGCTATACGTCGCCGCGGCTGCGCTCGCTCTTGGCTTCACGGCCAAAGAAAACATGTACATCGTCGTGGCGGTGGTCGGTGGCTATCTCTTCTGGCGAACCGCTCCGGAGATCTGGGACTGGCTCATGGGACGCCACTCCATCAAGGAGTTCTCCCCGGAGCTCGGGTTCCTTGTACTGGTTGGAACGCTCACTCTGCCGCTGTTCGCCGCGGGAGCAAGTGTGCTGGACCCTGTTCTCGGGTCCACTCTCGCTGCTCCTGACGGCACGATTGGGCTCCAGACAGGCGAGCCTGCCGCCGGTGCTTCGTTCGTAGCCGCTGTCTCCATAACGGTCGTCTTGCTACTGGCAGGAGCGGCATTCGGGCTGGTCTGGAACCGCAAGACGTGGCTGATCTCATGGGTGATATTCGCCTCGATCTTCACGCTGATCTTCACCAACTGGCTGACTCATCCGGGCGGCCTTGGCACAGGCATCTGGCAGTCTCTCGGCTACTGGCTGGGCCAGCAGGAGGTAAACCGCGGCAACCAGCCCTGGTACTACTACTTCATGATCTCGTCGGCATACGAGTTCCTGCCGTTCGTCATGACCATCGGAACCGCTGCGTTCTATGCCTTCCGCACGGGACTCTTCTCATGGCTCATGCTCGGCATCGCCACAGTTCTGCTGTCTATCACCGGGTTCATGTCGATCCAGCAGGGACGGCTGGGCGACGATCCGGTTGTTCAGATCCCGCTGGCCCTCGGCGTCCTCGCGCTGCTGGCGTTTGCCATGTACGTGCGCGCCACATCATTCATGCGGTTCGTCCTCTTCTGGTCCATCGCAACCTTCGCTGCCTATTCGTACGCTGGTGAGAAGATGCCATGGCTGCTCACACACCTCACGCTTCCGTTCATCTTCGTCACAGCGAAGTCGATGGGCGACATCCTGATGTCGATCCGCTGGCGGCCATCGGTGAACCGCGGCAGCTGGCTGCTGCTCTTCGCAGTTCCGGTGTTCTTCGTCGCGCTGTGGAGACTCGTCTTCGTCACGCTTGAGTCTGATATCACCAGCTTCCTTGCGCTGTTCCTGACATTGAGCACGCTCGGAATGCTCATCGTCGGCCAGCAGTACCTTGGTACTCGAATAGGGCATCGTGCTGCGTGGGGATCTGCCGCGCTTGTGGTTGGAGTTCTCCTGTTCGGCTTCTCGTTCCGCGCCGCCTGGATCGCCAGCTATGTTCACGAGGACGTGCCGCGCGAGATTCTGGTCTACACGCAGACATCCCAGGACATCAGGCAGGTAGCATCTGAGATTGAGCTCGCAGGCGACCTGACGGGCCAGGGTCTTGGGATCCCGGTCTCGATCGACACCTCGGACTCATATGCCTGGCCGTGGCACTGGTACCTGCGAAACTACACCAGCGCCCGATTCGAGGATCTCTCAGGCAGTGGCACCGGAGCGAGCCATGGAGCGGATATCGCGGTCGTCCACACCAGGAACAACGACAAGGTGGAAGACTTCTACTCGGACGGATACACAGACCCGCGTCGCATCCGCCACAGGGCATGGTTCCCCGAGGACTACAGGAACCTGACACCAGGCGTCTTCTGGGACACGATAATTGACAGGAACCGGTGGCGTGGCTCGATCGATTTCTTCCTGCGCAGGGAGCTATCTGGAGATATAGGCTCGGTCGACTCGTATGTGTATTTCAGCAACTCACTGCCTCTCAGCCCACTGAACTAGCCTGCGGCTCGCCGCCAACGCGGGCTGTTCGAACGGACTTCGTCGCTTGATTGGTCAACGTGGATTCTGGCTCGGCTTCGCGGGCAGCGCCGCTTTCCTCGCCGTCTTCATCATCTTCTTCGTGGACTTCGACACGATCGGCGATGTGATGCGCGATGCGAACTACGCATACATAGCTCCGTCGCTGATCCTCTATTTCCTTGCGGTGGAGGCCAGGTCAAGGCGCTGGCAGTACCTGCTGAAGCCTCTGATCGGGAAGCCCAGGAAAGCGATCTATCCCGTCGTTGTCGTCGGCTACATGGCCAACAACCTGATCCCGGTGCGCATCGGCGAGCTGCTCAGGTCTTACTACCTGTCGCTGAGAGAGCCGGTAAGCGCGGCGGGAGCTTTTGGAACTGTTGCTGTCGAGCGCGCGTCTGATGTGCTGGCGCTCCTGTTCTTCCTCGCGCTGGCATGGGCTTTCCTGCCCGCCACTGGAGCGTTCGGTGACTTCGTCGACGAAGTGCCCGGCGGCACGCCAGTTCTCGTGATGGTCGCCGTCCTTCCGTTCCTGGCAGTGCTCAGCATCGTC
>JANQIZ010000107.1 GCA_028281895.1 Dehalococcoidia bacterium | reverse complement strand
AGTCCGGATCAAACTTCTGCAATTAAATCGGAAATTACGTAGGAAATTCCACAATTGATTCGTTTCTCGTCATCTGAATCGATGCTGCGCCTGAAACCGAGAGAGCGGCTTGCACGGCTGTTTGATGACGGCACATTCACAGAGATCGACACTTTCGTGACGCATCGGTCCACGGACCTCGGGCTCGATAAGCAGCGCTTCGAAGGCGACTCTGTCGTGACGGGATACGGGCAGGTTGAGGGCAGGACGGTCTTCGCCTACGCGCAGGACTTCACTGTGCTCGGCGGTTCGCTCTCCCAGGTTGCCGCGGAGAAGATCAGCAAGGTCATGGATCATGCTGTGAGGACCGGGTCTCCGGTGGTCGGTATCAACGACTCCGGAGGGGCAAGAATCCAGGAAGGCGTGGACTCGCTTGCCGGGTATGGAGAGATCTTCCGACGCAACACGCTGGCATCGGGTGTTGTGCCTCAGATCACCGTCATCGCAGGACCTTCGGCAGGCGGCGCGGTCTACTCCCCTGCTATCACCGACTTCATCTACATGGTCGAAGGCATCGGCCAGATGTACATCACCGGCCCGGACGTTGTTAAGTCCGTGACCGGCGAGGATGTGTCGCACGAAGACCTTGGTGGCGCTGCCGCACACGCATCTCGCAGCGGAGTGGCGCACTTCACCGCAGCCGACGAGGACGACTGCTATCGGCAGGTCAGGCGCTTGCTGTCGTTCCTGCCATCGAACAACGCGGACAACGCTCCTGAACGGGACACAAACGACTCACCGGATCGTCGTGATGAGTCTCTTGGGACGGTGATCCCTGATTCTCCTAATCAGCCATACGACGTGATGGACGTGATCCTGGCGGTTGTCGATGACGGTGACTTCCTGCCGGTTCACAACGACTTCGCAGGCAACGTCGTGGTCGGGTTTGCTCATCTGGATGGCAGGTCGGTGGGCATCGTGGCAAACCAGCCAGCCGTAATGGCCGGGATGCTCGATATCGATGCATCGGACAAGGCTGCGAGGTTCGTGCGCTTCTGCGATGCCTTCAACATCCCATTGGTGACGTTCGTCGATGTACCGGGATTCATGCCTGGCACGCACCAGGAGTTCGGCGGCATCATCCGGCACGGCGCAAAGCTGCTCTACGCCTATTCCGAGGCCACCGTGCCAAAGGCGGCGGTGATCCTGCGCAAGGCCTATGGCGGCGCATACATCGTGATGAGTAGCAAGGAGCTGCGGTCAGACGTCAACCTGGCATGGCCAACAGCAGAGATCGCGGTCATGGGCCCGGAGGGCGCTGTGAACGTCATTGGCAGGCGTGAGATCGCCGCTGCGGACGATGCCGATGCGAAGAGGGCCGAGCTGGTTGCCGACTACAAAGACCGGTTCGCGAATCCTTACGTCGCGGCAAACCGCGGGTACATCGACGATGTGATCGATCCTCGCGATACGCGGCCGGTGCTGGTGAAGGCGCTTCGAATGCTTGAGACGAAGATCGACTCAACGCCGGCCAAGAAGCACGGCAACATCCCGCTCTAGCCGGACAACACCTCAGACCGCTGCGATGATCGAGTTCAGGGTCGAACTTGGACGCATCGCCGCGCCCGCCTTCTGCTCGTCCGGGCGGTAGTAGCCGCCGAGGTCTTGCGACTTGCCCTCTGTCGAAGCCAGCTCTTCGAGGATCTTCTCCTCGTGTTCAGCAAGCGCGGCGGCCACAGGCTTGAACCGCTCTGCCAGTTCAGGCACGTCTGTCTGCCCGGCTACCGCCTGCGCCCAGTAGGTGGCGAGGTAGTACATGCTGCCGCGATTGTCGATCTCTCCGGCCTTCCGGCCCGGGATGCGGTTGTTTTCCAGGTAGTCGGCGGTTGCCCTGTCGAGCGCTATGCCAAGCGCTTTCGCTCCCTCATTGCCGAACTGCTCGCCAAGGTGCTCGAACGAAGCCGAAAGCGCCATGTACTCGCCCATGGAATCCCAGCGCAGGTGCCCCTCCGACTCGAACTGCTGCACGTGCCGTGGCGCCGATCCGCCAGCGCCGGTCTCGAACAGTCCTCCGCCGTTGAGCAGAGGCACGATGGACAGCATGCGTGCACTGGTTCCCAGCTCAAGAATGGGGAAAAGATCGGTGAGATAGTCCCTGAGCACATTTCCCGTGACGGAGATCGTGTCTTCGCCGCGGCGGATTCTCTCAAGCGACAGCTTCATTGCATCGACCGGCGAGAGGATCCTGATGTCGAGTCCTGCCGTGTCCTGGTCTTTGAGATAGACCTCGACTTTGTGGATCAGCTCGGCATCGTGGGCACGGTCTTTATTGAGCCAGAAGACCGCAGTCGCGCCTGTTGCTCTCGCCCGCCTGACTGCCAGCTCAACCCAGTTGCGGATCGGCAGGTCTTTTGTCTGGCAGGCTCGCCATATATCTCCCGCCTCAACCTCGTGCTCGATCAGCGTTGCTCCGTCTTCGCTGACAATTCGAATCGTCCCGTCCGACGCGGCGGTGAAGGTCTTGTTGTGGGAGCCGTACTCCTCTGCCGCCTGCGCCATCAGCCCAACGTTGGGAACGGTGCCCATCGCCGACGGATCGAACTGGCCGTTCGCCTGCACATCCTTGATGATCGCGTCATAGATACCGGCGTAGCTGGAGTCAGGGATCACAGCTTTCGTATCCTGCAGGTCACCGCTGGCGCTCCACATGCCTCCAGAGTCCCTGATCATCGGTGGCATCGACGCGTCGATGATGACATCGCTGGGAACATGCAGGTTGGTGATGCCCCGGTCGGAGTTCACCATGGCGATACTCGGTCCGTTCTCGTACACAGCCGCGATGTCTGCCTGGATCTCTTCCCGCTTCTCGTCTGGAAGCTCGCCGAGCCTCGACTCCAGGTCGCCAAAGCCGTTGTTCGGCTCGACGCCCAGTTCTGCCAGCGTCTCAGCGTGCTTCTCAAAGACGTCTTTGTAGAAGACGCGGACAGCGTGGCCGAAGATGATCGGGTCGGAGACGCGCATCATCGTTGCCTTGAGATGCAGCGAGAACAGCACGTCTTTGGCCTTTGAGTCATCGACCTGCTCTGACAGGAACTCGATCAGGGCTCGCTTGCTCATGAAGGTCGCATCAAGCACCTCGTCCTTTAGCAGAGGCACAGAGTCTTTCAGCACCGTGACAGTGCCGTCTTTTGCGACATGCTCGATCCGGGCATTCGTGGGGTTTTCGACGGTGACCGAGCGCTCATTGGAGCGGAAGTCGCCTGCGCTCATCGTTGCGACATGGGTCTTCGAACCCTGTGGCCAATCCCGCATTCGCGGCGGGTTCTTCTTCGCGAAATCCTTCACCGCGTTCGGAGCGCGGCGGTCTGAATTTCCCTGCCTTAGCACAGGGTTCACCGCGCTGCCCATCGCAAGTCCGTAGCGATCCTTGATCTCCTGCTCATCGTCACTGGCGGGCTCATCGGGATACTCGGGCAGGTTGTATCCCTGTGCCTGCAACTCAGCGATGCAAGCCTTCATCTGCGGGACAGACGCGCTGATGTTGGGCAGCTTGATGATGTTGGCTTCAGGCGTCTCGACCATCTTGCCAAGCTCACCGAGGTCGTCCGGCACGCGCCTGTCACCAAGCTCTGACGGGAACAGCGCAAGGATCCGATGAGCGAGAGAGATGTCACGCGTCTCGACATCGACCCCGGCGGCTGATGCGAAGGCTCGGATCACTGGAAGAAAGGCGTGCGTTGCGAGAGCCGGAGCTTCGTCGGTCCATGTGTAGATGATCGTGGGGGCGTTAGCCATGGGATTCCTTCGCGCTGAACTGTCAGGCTCGATGTTTTGCGGGGGATTGCTGCAGGCCAGTATAGGCACATTGCGTTGCGATTCCCAAGCAAACATGCGCGGCTCATGCCTCGTCGCCCGCGAAACTGATTGCCCTGTGGCAAACTAGGTTGCCGGCCAGGTTAGGCGTGCTATCGCAGGCCAGAAATCTGATCATCAAATCAGAACGACAATAGAGATCATCCCGAGTTTGCAGGAAGCCAGGTAATGAGATTCAAGGTAACGGTTGTCGGTGCGGGGAATGTTGGAGCTACGACGGCGCAGAGGGTTTACGAGAAGGGCTATGCAGACGTGGTACTCGTCGATGTCGTCGAGGACATGCCGCAGGGCAAGGCTC
>JANQIZ010000389.1 GCA_028281895.1 Dehalococcoidia bacterium | reverse complement strand
GCCGAAGGGCCAGCAAGAGAGCGTGCCCATCCGGACCGAGACGATCGTGATCGTGGATTTCGGTTCGCAATACTCCCGGCTGATAGCCCGCCGCATCCGTGAAACGAACGTCTTCTGCGAGATTGTCGCCTGGGACGCAGCCCCTGACATCCTCGACGAGCAGGATGTGATCGGGATAGTGCTCTCCGGTGGCCCGAACAGCGTCTATGCGCCGGGTGCGCCTCTGGCTCCAACGTGGGTCTATGACGCTGGTGTGCCCATCCTCGGCATCTGCTACGGAATGCAGGTGCTGGCGCACCAGCTTGGAGGGAAGGTCGAGCAGGGACGTGAGCAGGAGTACGGACACGCGGTCATCCATAAAGACGGCGCGGACATCGAGCTGCTTGATGGCATGGACGGCGACATCCCGGTTTGGATGAGCCACGGAGACCGCATCGAAGAGATGCCGCCGGGCTTCCGCTCTATGGCCTACTCGGACAACTCTCCGGTGGCGGTGATGGGCTCTGCCGAGCAGAAGATGTACGGAATCCAGTTCCATCCCGAGGTTGTGCACACTCCGCAGGGCGCAGAGCTTCTCAGAAACTTCACCTTCCGCATCTGCGGCGCATCTGGCGCATGGACTCCAGCAAACTTCGTGACAGACGCGGTGCGGCGTGTGCAGGAGCAGGTCGGTGACGGGAGAGTCATCTGCGCACTGTCAGGCGGCGTCGATTCGACTGTCGCCGCAGCCCTGATACACAGGGCGATTGGCGACAGGCTGACGTGCATCTTCGTAGACAACGGCCTCTTGAGACGCGGTGAGGCCGAGCGGGTGCGCGATGTGTTTGCGAAAGACCTTGGTGTCAACCTCATATTCGAGGACGCATCCGAGCGGTTCCTATCGGCTCTGAAAGGCGTGACGGACCCGGAGGTCAAGCGCAAGCGGATTGGAGCGGAGTTCATCTCCGTATTCGAGGAGGTGGCTAACCGCATCGGCCAGGTCGACTACCTGGCGCAGGGGACTCTCTACCCGGACGTCATCGAGAGCACATCTGCAGAGACGACAGCCGCGCACAAGATCAAGACTCACCACAACGTAGGCGGATTGCCGGAGCGTATGAATCTCAAGCTCGTTGAGCCGCTCCGCTACATGTTCAAGGATGAGGTCAGGCGTGCCGGGAGGCAGCTTGGCATCTCAGACCATGCGGTGAACAGGCAGCCTTTCCCTGGGCCAGGACTGGCGATCAGGACTATCGGCGAAGTTACGTACGACAAGCTGGAGATCCTGAGAGCTGCCGACTGGATTGTCATCGACGAGATCAAGGATGCCGGACTCTACGAGAAGCTCTGGCAGACCTTCGCTGTGCTCACCAACACGCAGACGGTGGGAGTGATGGGTGACCGCCGCACCTACCAGTACGTTGTTGCAATCAGGGCTGTCCAAAGCCAGGACGCGATGACTGCCGACTGGGCACGGTTGCCGTACGACACGCTCGCCCGCATCTCGAATCGCATCGTCAACGAAGTGTCCGAGGTGAACCGGGTCGTTTTCGATATCACCAGTAAGCCTCCGGGCACGATCGAGTGGGAATAGATCACGTGTCTGAGAACGGCTTAAAACCCGGAATGTCGGTGCTGGTCATTGGCAGTGGAGGACGCGAGCACGCGCTTGCCTGGAAGCTCAATCAAAGCCCGCTGGTCTCCGAGATATTCATTGCTCCCGGCAATGCTGGAACCGCTGCCCTCGGCGAGAACCTGCCGATAGCCGCTGAAGACATCGACAGCCTGCTTGCTTTCGCGCTTGATCGGCGGACCGACCTCACAGTCGTCGGGCCGGAAGCTCCGATGGTCGATGGAATCGCCGACCGTTTCCAGGAGGCCGGTCTCAAGATATTCGCTCCATCAGCCGCGGCCGCTCGAATCGAAGGATCAAAAGGCTGGGCGAAGGACCTGATGTCACGCGCAAGGGTCAAAACTGCTGCAGCAAAGAGTTTTGACGATTCTGAGGAGGCTCTGGCTTACATCAGGTCGCTTCCCGAGCGATCCTTCGTGATAAAGGCCGACGGCCTCGCCGCTGGGAAAGGCGTCCTGCTTCCTGAAACGCACCAGGAGGCGGCGAACGCGATTGTGTCGATGATCGATGGCAACGCATTTGGCGATGCTGCCGACACGGTCCTCATAGAAGAGCGCACCTTCGGCCCCGAAGTGAGCGTGTTCGCATTTGTGCAAGGTGAGCACGTCTCTGCCGAGGTGGCCGCATGCGACTACAAGCGCATCGGCGATAACGATGAAGGACCGAACACTGGCGGCGTCGGAGCGTACACGCCACCTGAGTTCTGGACAGATCAGCTTGCCCGACAGGTGCGGCAAGAGATTCTCGAACCCGTCGCCCGTCAGATGGTCGCGGACAGCTCGCCATTCAGCGGTGTTCTCTACGCAGGATTGATGCTCACAGATGACGGCCCGAGCGTGATCGAGTTCAACTGCCGCTTCGGTGATCCGGAGTGCGAGGTGCTGATGCCGCTGCTAGAGAGTGATCTGGCAGAGATCTGTCTCGCCACAGCTGAGGGCAGGCTTGAAGAGATAGATGTGCGCTGGGGCGATGGCGCGCAGGTATGTGTCGTCATGACCTCGGGCGGCTATCCGGGAAAGTACCGCACCGGTGAGCCGATCTCAGGGCTTGAAGGTGCTGGCCTTGTGTTTCATGCGGGTACGGCAACCGGCGATGACGGGGAGATCCTCACCGCTGGCGGTCGAGTGCTTACAGCAGTTGGCTCTGGAGACACGGTGGAAGCCGCACGCGACGACGCGTATGAGACGGTAGCCAGGATCGAGTTCGAGCGTGAGTATCACCGGGCTGACATCGCAGATCGAGCAGTCGATGCGTCCATGGAACCCTCTTCCAGGCGGTGAACGAAACGAAGCCAGGGATCGCAGTCGTCGCCGACTTCGATGACACACTGTCAACGAGCAATATCGCGCACATGCTTCTTCGCCGGTTCGCGCCGGAGGCCCTGCAGCTCTATTCAGGTGAATACCGTTCCGGTCAGATCACCTTCCGCGAGTACCAGGAGCGCTGCTTCGATGCCGTCGAGGTTTCACTCGACGAGATGGGCGAGGCGGCCGCTGAGTCGACTGTGCTCAGAGACGGACT
>JANQIZ010000388.1 GCA_028281895.1 Dehalococcoidia bacterium | reverse complement strand
GAAGCCGATCAGCATGTAGGAACTCACGCTCGTCAGCTCCCAGAAGATGAAGAGCGTGATGATGTTGTCCGACAGCGAGATGCCGGCCATCGCCGCCATGAACAGCATCAGGTAGGCGTAGAAACTGCCGCTGCCGGACAACATCATCACGCTCTTCATCTTCTGGGAGCTGACGAGCGTGAGTTCCTACATGCTGATCGGCTTCAAGCACTCGGATGAATCCTCTCGCGACTCTGCTCTACAGGCCTTGATCGTCACCGGAGCAGGTGGCCTCGCTCTCCTTGGCGGACTTGTGATGCTGGCAATCGCAGCAGATAGCTGGCAGATCAGCGAGATCATCCAGCGAGCCGGATTGATTGCAGAGCACGCCCTCGCCATTCCGGCTCTTGTGCTCATAGCGATAGGCGCTTTCACAAAGTCAGCACAGGCTCCGTTCCATTTCTGGCTGCCGAACGCCATGTCTGCGCCCACACCGGTGAGCGCCTATCTGCACTCGGCGACCATGGTGAAAGCAGGTGTATTTCTTCTTGCGAGACTGCATCCTGCGCTTGGTGATCTTTGGCTGTGGACACCGCTGCTGGTGACAGTCGGCGGCGTCACGATGGTTGGCGCAGCATGGCAGGCGCTACGAGAGACTGATCTGAAAGCGGTGCTCGCCTATTCGACTATCAGCGCGCTTGGCACACTGGTTTTCCTAATCGGACTCGGCCATCCATCTGCGATCAAGGCTGCTGTCACGTTCCTGTTCGCCCATGCTCTCTACAAGGGTGCGCTGTTCATGGTGGCCGGGACGGTGGATCACGAAACTGGCACGCGAGACATGCGGAGGCTGGGTGGACTCAGACGCGCAATGCCGCTCTCGGCTCTTGCTGCTGGCCTGGCCGCGATATCTATGGCAGGTCTTCCGCCAACCCTTGGCTACCTCGGCAAAGAGACGCTCTTCGCAGCAACACTGGATGCTGACGGCTGGGCAGCCCTTCTGACCGCAGCCGCGGTGATCACAGCGATCTTGAGTTTCGTTGTCTCAGGAATGGTTTCGCTGGGTCCGTTCTCGGGATCGAGCCCATCGAGCACGGAGCAGGTTCACGAGGGCCACTTCTCAATGTGGGTTCCTCCCGTGTTGCTGGGTGTAGTGGGACTGGTAGTAGGACTCGCATCTCAGTGGATCGGCGTGGAAACGATCGGCGCTGCTTCCAATGCGATTGCCGGGTCGAGCATCAAGACAAAGCTGGAGCTATGGCCTGGATTCGGCACAGTGCTTGCGCTTAGCGTGACCGCGATCATCGCCGGGGCTGGCGCCTACGTCATCCGTGACCGACTAGCTCAGATACCTCTGTCCCTTGGGTCAGGAGGCGCAGGTGTTTTCCAGATGCTGAACCAGGGATTGCTATCTGGTTCGGTCAACCTGACGAATCGCATTCAGAACGGGCAGATGTCACGCTACATCTCGATCGTCATCATCTTCGCCGCAACGCTGATCTTCACAGCGATGTTTGTGAAAGAGGCGTGGCGATGGCCAGATGAGACGCTCTCGATCCGTCCGTACGAGGTGCTGGTTTCCGTAGGCGTGCTGCTGGCGGCTGGAATGGCTGCGGTGACACGCTCACGCCTGAGGTCCATCGCCGCACTCGGAGCCAGTGGCTACGGAGTGGCGACACTGTTCGTGATCTATGGTGCACCAGACCTTGCGATGACGCAGATCCTCGTCGAGACACTCACCGTTCTCCTGCTGGTATCGGTCTTCCGATTCCTGCCGTTTCAGGCAGGGAGCGATCAACGGCGGCGCAAAAAGCGCAATGTGATCGTGGCGATCGCCGGTGGCGCAGCGGTATCGGCTGCCGCGCTATCGGCCGTCGCCGTGACGCCGCAGAACTCGATCTCCAACTTCTTCCGAGCCGCCAGCAAACCCGAAGCTCAGGGCTCCAACGTGGTCAACACGATCCTGGTCGACTTCCGTGCTATCGACACGCTTGGTGAGATAGCGGTACTTGCCGCTGCCGCCATCGGAGTCATCGCGCTCCTCAGGCTCAAAAGACGGGGAGGCACGAACGCATGAACTCTGTGATCCTGATGACGACGGCGCGGCTACTGATATCGATGCTGATGCTGTTCGCCATTTTCCTGCTCGTTCGCGGGCACAACGCTCCCGGCGGCGGATTCGTTGCGGGACTCGTCGTGACCTCGGCCATTGGTCTCTACGCGCTCGCTTTCGACATCAGGTCTGCACGCTCGATTCTGCGGCTCGATCCTAGAGTGTTCATCGCGATCGGATTGCTGCTTGCGCTTGTGAGTGGCATTCCTGGTCTTGTCCAGGGCGATCCGTTCCTCACAGGCATCTGGGTCGACTTCAAGGTTGGGCAGGAGTCAGTCAAGCTCGGCACGCCACTGCTGTTCGATCTTGGCGTCTTCTTCGTTGTCATAGGAATGGCCACGATAGCCATCCTCTCGCTTGCTGAGGAGGAAGGCTAACCTTGGAAATCGTTCTCATATTCCTTGCCGGTGGCATGTTCTCAGCAGGAGATACAGTCCTGCTGAGAACATGCCACCGGCAAGGAATAT
>JANQIZ010000094.1 GCA_028281895.1 Dehalococcoidia bacterium | reverse complement strand
TCGCCGAGTATCCGACATGTCAGTTGGCCAGCAGCAGCGGATGCTCATAGCCAGGGCAATCGTGCGAAGGCCCGAGATTCTGCTAATGGACGAGCCTGTCGCCGGAGTCGACGCCGCAGGCCAGGAGGCATTTCACGCGCTGGTCAGACGGCTCAACGCCGAGATGAACATGACGGTCATGCTCATCTCGCACGACATCGGAGCGGTGATGCGTGAAGCCACTACATGCGCATGCATCAACCGAGAGATCGTCTTTCACGGCGGAGTTCACGACATCCGCACCGCCGATCTCTCGAAGCTATATGGCTTTCCCGTCGACATCCTGCTTCACGACCAGGATCACACCCACAGGTAGAGCGCGGTTTGCCAGAGATCCTCGAATACGATTTTATGCGCAGGGCTCTGCTTGCGAGCCTGCTGATTGGCGCGACAGCTCCAGCATTCGGCGTCTTTCTCGTCCTCCGGCGCCTCTCCCTCATAGCCGACAGTCTCTCCCATGTTGCGCTGGCAGGCGTGGCTATCGGCCTTCTCACAAGCATCTACCCACCGTACATCGCACTTGCTTCGACAGGTTCGGCAGCGGTTGCAATCGAAGAGTTACGCTCACGGCGCATGCTTCCCGGAGACGCCGCGCTCGCGGTGTTCCTCTACGGCTCGCTGGCCATAGCCGTAGTGATCATCTCGATAGCGGGCGGATTCAATTCCAGCCTCTTCGGCTTCCTGTTTGGATCGATACTGACCGTCGACACGACCGATATCTGGCTGATCGCCGCGCTGGCCGCCGCCGTCCTGATCTTCGTTGGCATATTCCTGTCAGAGTTGGCGCAGGCGTCTTTCGACTCTGACCTGGCGCGTATCAATGGCGTCCGCGTTCATGGCCTGAGCGTCGCACTCGCTGTCATCACGGGAGCCACGATCACACTCTCGATGCGCGTAGTCGGCGTGCTACTCATCGGCGCGCTCATCGTCGTCCCGGTGCTCATCGCGCTTCGCATCTCTACAGGGCTCTCCAGGACGGTGCTCACAGCATCACTGACCGGGATGCTCATCTCGGTGACAGGCATAGTGATCGCCTTCTACGCAGACATCTCTCCAGGCGGAGCGGTCGTGCTCACAGGCATCGGCCTGCTGCTGATCGTGGAGATCGGCAGCTTCCTCATGAGCCGCAGAAGAAGAGGGCGTATGCCTGCTCCTGAACCCCACACGCACGGCCACATCGTTCACGCTCATGCTTCGGGAGCCGACCACACGGATGCCACTTCCGATCAGTCGGCGCGCTAGCTGGAAGTTCGCCAGTTGAAGGCTTTGAGCAACTGTGATGCAGCATTTCGCGCTGACCGAGACCCTGCTGTGTGTGCCAGCACCCATTGGCATGATCCGGGCGGCTCGGCTTAACTGGTCTCACCCCGGACGTTTGCCACGTCATGAGCCGGTATTGTCGATCAAGGTCATCATTTCGCTCGAAGCACCTGAACGCAGGTCAACTGCCAGTAAGTGAACTCACCGGGAGCCCGATACAGCCGATGCAGGCAAAGCCCAACAGAGCTGGCGTAACCCCGCTTCCGAACTCGTCCGGAAGGCCGTCACTGCAATCTGCCCCGACTCGCGTCGTCATCTTCAATGACCACCCGGTCTTCAGATCCACACTCTGGTGGAAGCTTGCCCCCTCCGAAGGAATCGAGGTTGTGGCCGATGCTGTGTCCCTCGGCGAGGTGCTGACCGGAGCCAGAGAGAACGATGCTGATGCCATCGTGGCTGATCTCAGGATCGGAGACGGCAACTCCGAGGGTATTTCCAGCACTGAGACGATTGTGAAGCGCTCAGAAGGCGTGCCGGTGATCGTCTGCACCGATTTCCACTTCCGCGCTTACATTAAGAAGCTTGTTGGCGCCGGAGCAACAGCGGTTCTGCCGAAGTCGGCAACCGCTGCAGAACTGGCCTTTACGATCGCCGACGCGGTTGAACTCGCCGGATCGCAGCACGAGGTCGACCGCAAAGCGGCCTAGCTCGCTAGCTCAGCGAAAAGCCCTCTTCTGCGAGGCCCGCGATGTGCCGGCCGATCACCAGTGACGATGTAGCGCCCGGAGACGGCGCGTTCAGAACATGCACGGCGCCATCGACCTGCTTTATCGCAAAGTCGTCGAGCAATGTACCGTCGCGCGCTACAGCCTGGGCCCGAACTCCAGAGCCGCCCTTGGCGAGATCACTGCTTTTCAGCTCTGGCACAAGCTGTTGCAGGCTCTTCAGGAAGACGCCCTTGCGGAACGAGCGGTTCATCTCCCACAGACCCGTCTTCCACTCACGTACGCTCATCTTCCAGAAGCCCGGCCAAGCGAAGGTGCGAATCATGTCAGCGGGAGAGAAGTCCCGCTTGCGGTAGCCCTCGCGCTTGGTGGCGAGAACAGCGTTCGGACCGGCCTCGACCCACCCTTTCATCGTCTGGGTCAGATGAACACCAAGGAACGGGAACGCAGGGTCCGGCACAGGGTAGATAAGACCCTTGACCATGTGCTCCTTGTCCTTGCGCAGCGTGTAGTACTCGCCTCGGAACGGGACGATCCGCACGCCGGGGTCGGCGCCCATCATCTCGGCCACGAGGTCAGAGTGCAGCCCTGCGCAGTTGATGACGTTCTTCGCCTCGTATGAGCCGGACTTCGTTTCGAGCACAGTAGTGCTGCCGGAACGCTTCACGCTCTTCAGCTCAGAATTGAAGTGGATGTCGCCTCCGCGCACCTTCACCCGATCGACATATGCCGCGGCCACCTTCCGGTAGTCGACAATCCCTGTGCCCGGAGCCCACAGAGCGCGGATCGCCTTGACGTGCGGCTCGATATCCTTGATCTGCTCCGGATCGACAATCTGCAGTCCCTCGACCTTGTTCGCCGTCCCGCGCTCCATCAGGGCATCGAGGCGGGGCAGCTCTTCCTCTCGGGTGGCCGTGATCAGCTTTCCACAGGTCCAGACGGGAATCTCGTTCTCTTCGCAGAACCGCGTCATTGACGCCCGGCCCTCGACGCAGAACGCGGCCTTTAGCGAGCCTGGCTTGTAGTAGATCCCGGAGTGAATGACGCCCGAGTTGTGACCTGTCTGCTGTGTGGCCTCGTGCTCATCCTTCTCGATGATCGCCACCTTCAGGTTCGGATGCTTCTCAAGAAGATGCATCCCTGTCGAAAGGCCGATGATCCCCGCGCCGATGATCGCTACGTCGTACTGATTGCCGGCCAACTGATACTCCGATTCCGGGATGCTTTTTGCTTAGATGCGAACCAGATCGACGCCACTCAAGCGTCTCCATCAATAGAAAACGCTAGCATAATCGCGCCTCGCGCAGTCCGGGCGGTCAAATATGAACGCCGTTTCCTGGGAGCAGGCACTGAAAACAGCGCTGTGCGAGAATCGCCATCATTCGAGCGATACTGGCGAGCGATATCTGGCCAGGCAGCATGTGCTGAAAGGCGGTTTCGATGACTTCAGTAAGAGTGCTGGTGGGAACTCGCAAAGGCGCAGTGATTCTTGAATCGGACGGCTCA
>JANQIZ010000091.1 GCA_028281895.1 Dehalococcoidia bacterium | reverse complement strand
TGGCGCCCACAACTACCTGCTACGGCGAAACGGAGATAGAGGCGATGAGGTGCAGCGGTGAGCAATACTGACGCTGCCTCAGCCAGCTTCTCTGATAAGGCTGATTCGGTTCTCGAATTCGATGTCAGCGTCCGGCGCAACGGTTTCGCGCTCGAAGCTGCAGGTTCGTTCGGGCCGGGCATTACGTCGGTCTTCGGCCCATCAGGCGCAGGGAAGTCGACGCTGCTCGGGACGATCGCGGGTAGCGTCAGGCCATCACGCGGGCAGATATCGCTCAATGGCAGGCAACTCTACTCGACCCAGGAGAAGATCGACCTACCTCCGGAGCGAAGGCGCGTGGGTTTCGTTTACCAGGACGCTGCCCTCTTTCCTCACATGGATGTTCAGGGGAACATTCGATATGGCTATGAGCTGACACCACCCGGGCGACGCCGTATCGATCCCGGTCAGCTTGCCGAACTACTGGCAGTGTCGAGCCTGATGTCGCGGCGGCCAGATGAGCTGTCAGGAGGCGAGAAGCAGCGGGTGGCGCTTGCGAGAACGCTGGCCACCTCTCCTGACCTACTGCTCCTGGACGAGCCTCTGTCAGGTCTCGATGTGCGCCTCCGCGGCATCGTGCTTGGCTACCTCAAGCTCGTGCACCAGGAGCTCTCCATGCCGTTGGTCTACGTCTCTCACTCGATCTCGGAGGTGCTGGCGATCTCCGATGCGGTGATGCTCCTCGACAGAGGCTCAGTAGTCGCATTCGATCGGCCGCGGAGAATCTTGAGGCAGATAGGAGCGAGCGGCGGTCAGGCGTCTGAGCCGGGTCTCGACAACATCCTGGAAGGCCAGATCGTGGAATCGAGCACAAGCGGTGCGCCGGGAAAGGTGAAGGTGGGCAATGCCGAGTTTGTCGCTCCGATCGGTCACCGCGAGTTTGGCGAGAAGGTTGTTCTTGGCATCGGCGCACGCGATGTCATCGTCGCCACCAGCAAGCCGACAGGCATCAGCGCACGCAATGTGCTTCCCGGAAGAATAGCGTCGATCGAGCCAGCGGGGTCTCGCTGCGTCGTGGCAGTCGACTGCGGAACCGAAGTTCTTTCGGAACTCACTTCAGCGGCGGTTGCTGAACTTTCACTTGAGCCTGGCAAAGAGGTCTTCCTGGTCATCAAGACCAGCAGCCTTAGCGTGATGGACTCGTTCCACTCCCAATTGCGCCCCGGATCGCCGGCCGTCTAGAGGCGACTTCGGGCGCCTGTTCTCTCCCTAAGCAGCTCAACTGGCGTCTGCTTGAGAGCGGTCAATACGCGTCCTAGCTGCCAAGCCTTCTCAGGGCAGTCCGGCACGTTTGCTCAAACTGCGGTCGAGATAATTCTCTGATCTGCGGATGCCCCGCCGCAGGAATTTGAGCTGCAGAGCTAATGCATACCGAAGCGAACCTGTTGAAAGATTTCGCCATCATCATGGCGGTCGCAGGCGCTGCCGTGCTTGTGATGAAGCAGCTCAAACAGCCATCGATCCTCGGCTATCTCCTCGCCGGCGTCCTCGTAGGCCCATTCACCTTTGACAACCCGATCGTCGCCGATGTCGGGACGATCAGGCGGCTTGCGGACGTTGGCCTTGTCTTGCTGCTGTTCGGACTGGGCCTGGAGTTCGGCTGGGAACGGATTCGACAGGTCGGATTCAAGGTCCTATTCATCGGCGCGCTTGAGATCACCTTCCTCATCGCGCTGGGCTTTCAGATCGGTGTCGCTCTCGGGTGGACAGACACAGAGGCCATATTCCTGGGAGCGGCGATCTCCATCAGCTCATCGGCCGTCTTGATCAAGATGCTGGGAGATTCCGGCGAGCTGCTTTCGACGCGCGGGCGAATAATCGTCGGAATCCTCGTGGTGGAAGACTTCGCCGCGGTGATTCTGCTGAGCATCCTGTCCGGAGTGGCAACTGGCGGTACCGCCAACGCAGGAGAGCTTGGCCTGATCGCAGGAAAGCTGGCGCTGTTCACTGGAGCGGCGCTGGTAGCGGGGGCGTTGATCGTACCGAAGCTGATCGACTTCATCGCGCGCAAGGGATCTGGGGAGACGTTGCTCGTCTCAGCCCTGGCGCTGGCGTTCGGCCTGGCGCTTGTGGGCGAGCTGCTTGGCATCTCAGCAGCGGCAGGAGCGTTCTTAATCGGAGCGGTCCTTGGCGACACGAAGCATTCGCAGGCGATAAGCGAGCGGATGCATCCTGTGCGCGACATGTTCGGCGCGCTCTTCTTCGTCTCGGTCGGGATGCTGGTGGATATTCATCAGATCGGAGAGTTCCTGGGTCCGGCGTTGATCATCGCCTCGGTGTTCATCGTCGGCAAGGTGATCGCCAATACGGCTGGCGTCTTCCTGTCAGGAAACAATGGAACCGACTCGCTGCGGGTGGGACTGGGCATGCCCCAGTCCGGAGAGTTCTCACTGGCAATGGTCAAGGTCGGAGCGGACCATGGTGTTATCGGACCATTCCTGTACCCGGTAGTTGTGGTAGTCACCGCGATCACCTCAGTTATCTATCCAGTGCTGTACCGGTCATCTGAAGGCGTTTCAGGTTTCCTGGACCGCTGGTCGCCTCGCGTCGTGAAGACATATGTCAACAGCCTCGGCGACTGGCTGAGGGTCTTGCAAAAGTCGTTCGAATTTCACAGCCCTTCTGCGAAGGAGATTCAGCGTTCCGGCCGCATCATGCTGGTCAACATGGCATTGATGGCCATCCTGATCGGTGTCGGCACATTCATACTCAGGTTCTCAGACGACATCGCCCGCCTGACAAACCTCAGTGAGAGCGTGGTCGGACTGGCCCTTAGCGCAGGAGTCCTCGCGCTGAGTCTCCCGCCGGGAATCATCGTGTGGCGCGAATCGAGGAAGCTTGCCGATCTGCTTACCGCTTCCGCGTTCAGGCCGCGCACTGCCGACTCTCATAGGTGGCGAACCGAGGAGGTACGGCTTCTGCTCAGGGACTCCATCCTTGCGTTGTCTGCGATCGCACTTGGCATCTGGGCGATCCCGCTGCTCAGCCAGCTTCTTGCCCTGGGAGATTTCTCCATCCCGATCCCGATCATCTTCCTTGCGGGAATCGCCTTCGTCCTCTTCCGCTCTGTGCTGAAACTGCACAAGGCACTGGAAGGCACGCTTGAAAGGACGATCCTGGGACCGACTGACCCTCCACCCACGAGTCCGACATCCGGAGCGCGATCTTCGACCGATAGTGAGTCTCTACGTAGCGAATCGCCTGCAGCCAGCCCCGGCGTTTCCGCTGCCTCAACAACCTCGGCTCCCCATTCCGCTCCATCTGCGAATGTGCCGTCTGATCAAACATCAGGGACTCCCAAAGTTCTGCGGCCATTCGTCGTCAAGAAGCCGTCGACCTATTCAAGGGACGACGTGGCCTAGCTGTTCTGGTCCGTCACACTTTCCTGGACGTGCTCGAACTGTGCGGTGGTGCTAGGTTATTGGCGCGATGGCCAGTAAACGGCATCGCCTCCACAACTAACAGGAAGCACAGCATGCCAGTTCATCCCCAGGTGGCCCGATTGATGGAGATCTCGGCCGCCCTCAACCTGCAGCCGACTAATGAGGCGACTCCAGAAGTCGCACGCGAGAACTCTCGAAAACAGCGGGAAGCGACGCTCCACCTGGCCGAGATCGAAGAGGTCGGAAGCATCGAGGAGCGCAACATACCCGGCCCCGCGGGCGAGATACCGATCAGGATCTACAGGCCCGCTGCTGAGGGACCGCATCCGCTGGTCATGCTCTACCACGGTGGCGGCTGGGTAATTGGCGATCTCGATACAGAAGATTCGGCGTGCAGAGGACTTTGCAATCGAGTCGGCGCGGTCGTCGTCTCCGTCGACTACCGGCTTGCACCCGAAACTCGATATCCGGGCGCGGTCGAAGACTGCTATGCAGCTACAGTCTGGGCCATAGAGAACGCAGGTGAGCTGGGCGTTGATGGCACAAAGCTCGCCACTTCTGGCACATCGGCGGGAGGCAACCTGTCAGGCGCTGTCGCCATGATGGCCAGGGACCGCGGCGGTCCGAAGGTCTCACACCAGGTTCTGTTCTGCCCGGTGATCGACGCAGACTTCGATAGGCCGTCGTACATCGCAAACGCCACTGACTATGGCCTAACGCGGGACAACATGCTCTGGTTCTGGGACCACTACACCGGCGCAGGTGACGACCGATTCGAGCCGTATGCATCGCTTCTCCGGGCGAACGACCTGTCAGGCCTGGCGGACGCCACGATCATTGCCGCTGAGTACGATCCACTGGTCGATGAAGCGGTCGCATATGGAGAAGCCCTCGCAGCCGCGGGAGTGAAGACCAACTGCACCGTCTATCCCGGCATGACTCACGGCTTCAACGGGCGAGTCGGAATGATCGATGCTGCGAAGGATGCGCTCGACGAAGCTGCTAACGGCATTCGAGAGAGCTTCGGAATCTAGCTCACAACTCTGCTCTGGCCTTCCTCGCAGATGTCAAGCAGACAGCACCGCTCACACGCAGGTGCCCTGCTCGTGCAGGTCTGAGACCCATGCCCGTCGATGACTGCGTGGAACTCATTGAATAGGCCGACATCGCGCGGAAGCAAGTTCTCGAACAGAGCCTTGTGATCGGCGTATGTGCCTCTGCCATCGACGTGCCAGCCCAGTCTCTCAACGAGCCGGGTGGTGTACCTGTCGATAACGAAGGTCGGCTTCTCCGCTGCGTAAAGCACGATGTCGTCTGCGGTCTCTTCGCCGATACCCCAGATATCCAGCAACAAAGATCGCAACTCTCCGACCGGTCGGTTGAACATGCTGTCGAGGCTGCCCGCAAACTCCGTCTCAACAACCGCAGCAAACTCTTTGAGCTTCCGAGCTTTGGTGTTGAAGTAACCGGATGGACGGATCACCTCTGCGAGGCTCGGAACCGAAGCATCGTGCACTGCCCTAAAGCTCCAGAAGCTCTCGGACTTCATGTTCTCGAGGGATCTTTCTGCATTGGCCCAGCGTGTGTTCTGCACCAGGATCGCTCCGCAAATGATCTCGAATTTCCCGCCCCCTCTCGGCACAGGCCACCAGTTACGAGGCCCGTAGGCGTCGAAGAGACGCTGGTAGACATCCATAAGAGTTGAGGTGTCAGGCAGTTTTAGGTGTCGAGACATTTCACCGGGTCTTCATGTCTGTCTGGAGAAGCGAAGCCATGGGCATATGCGACAATCAGGAAGGTACATGATGCAATCATCGAATCAGGGTGGACATGGATTCGTTTAGCGCCAGACTTGACGGAGTAATCGCCAGCAAGAAAACGATGGTCTGCGTCGGCCTCGATCCTGTTCCGTCAAGAATGCCGACGCCCGACGTGCTGGCGTTCAACAAGCGCATCATCGACGCCACCCACCCCATGGTGGCCGCCTACAAACCCCAGCTTGCGTTCTACGAAGCGCTTGGCATCGAAGGCATGAAGGCGCTCGAGGGCACGATCGAGCACATCCGTGATGTGGCGCCAGAAGTGGTGATCATCGGCGACGGGAAACGCGGCGATATCGGATCAACAGCCGCAGCCTACGCCTCTGCCATGTTCGACCACTGGGACTTCGATGCCACAACGGTCAACGCTTACCAGGGATCGGACAGCGTTGAGCCGTTCATGCAGTATCCGGGACGCGGGATATTCGTGCTCTGCCGAACGTCCAACCCGAGCTCCAGGGACTTCCAGGATCTGCGCAGCGACGAAGAGCACAAGCCTCAATTCTTCCAGAAGGTGGCTGATGCAGCTGAGCGCTGGAACACAAACGGCAACATCGGGCTGGTCGTCGGCGCGACGGCGCCGATGGAACTCCGCCTGATTCGCGCAGACCATCAGTCGATGCCATTCCTGGTGCCTGGAGTTGGCGCACAGGGCGGCGACGCAGTACAGGCGGTGAAGGCTGGTTGTGATGGGAACGGCCGCGGGATGCTGATCAGTTCGAGCCGGGCGATTCTCTACGCATCTGATGATCCACGTGACTTCGCCCGCTATGCGCGAATCGCCTGCCACACCTTGCAGCGGCAGATCGAGCAGGCGACTGAGTATGTCCCGGGTGGCTCGGTGTGAGGAAACCCGCTGACTTCGCGGGCACTCCATTTGCGGTTGGCGACCGTATCATCTTGAAGAAGCCGCACCCCTGTGGTGGACGCGAGTGGATCGTGTATCGCATTGGCGCGGATATTGGAGTGATGTGCGAGACCTGTGAGCGGCGAGTGATGCTTCCGAGGCGGGAGATGCAGCGGCGCATGAAACAGCATCTTCCCGGTGTGGGGGATTCAACCCCTGCTTCAGACGGGTAACAAGCATCAATTCGTGGTTGCCAGCTTCGTTGACTGCCATGGTTGCCCGGAATAAGGTTGACGAACTCGTACTACGAGCAGATTAGAACGATCTGTCCGAGATCCTTGGAAAGGCTGCTCCTCATGAACGAGATGGAAATAGACAGCATCCGTGTCAGCCTCGAGAACTACCAGCGAGTGGTGATTCTCAAGCAGAAGCAGGGCGATAAGTACCTGCTTATCTGGATCGGCACGCACGAGGCTGAAGCCATCGCGGTCAAGCTGCAAGAAGTGCAGGTCCCACGGCCTCTCACGCACGATCTCCTGTTCAACTCCATCAAGGAGCTGGGCGGCGATATCGAGGGGATCAATATCTCCGGCCTGGAGAACGACACCTACTTCGCGCGTATCGTAGTTCGGATAGGCGATAAGACGGTGGACATCGATTCACGGCCTTCCGATGCTCTTGCGATCGCCGTTCGTGCCAGCGTTCCCATCTTCGTCGAGGACGATGTGATGGAGAAGGCCGGTGTCCTCCTGGACAAGGAGACGGGCAACGCCATCGTAGGAAGCGATGGCCTTTCATCTGCTGAAGGCGCTGCTCAGCAGGAGCACCGCGCTCCCGTCGGCAAGGAAGAGATGAAGAAGCTATCCGCCTTCCAGGACTTCATCGAGTCGATGGACATGGGCGGCATAGGCGAGGATGAGGCAAACTCGGGCAGTTGAACGCCCTTACGTTTGCTTCGCCAGTCTGACAGACCTGCTACGATCTCCCATGCCCGGTCCTGATAGCCTCCAGGAACACCGCTCAAACCTTTGAGGCATCAAACATAGGCTGTTAAAATATGAGTCTGTTCAGTTGCCGATTAGTCTAGCGGTAGGACATCAGACTCTGAATCTGAGAGCCCTGGTTCGAATCCAGGATCGGCAGCCAGTGGCCCCTTCGTCTAGTGGCCCAGGACGTGGCCCTCTCAAGGCCAAAACAGGGGTTCGACTCCCCTAGGGGCTACCAA
>JANQIZ010000343.1 GCA_028281895.1 Dehalococcoidia bacterium | reverse complement strand
TAGCTGGAGCACTCGCTGTCCGCGCGTGCACGGTCAGATCCCTCCACTTCGGTCGGGATGACAACAAAGCGGCGGATGACAAAGGGTGCGAGCACACTTCTCCCTCCCTGCTGAGGGAGGGAGTCAGAGGGTGGGTCATTCGTCTTGGGAGAACACCTACTCCAGCGTTTGCTCAAACAGGCGCAGGTTGTTCTCGCCGAGGATCAGCTGTACATCCGCCTCCGAGTGACCCGCAGCGAGCAGACCTTCCGTCAATGCAGGCAGCTTTGAGACGTCTTCCATGCCCTGCGGAAGCTGCGTCACGCCATCGAAGTCAGACCCGATCCCGACATGATCCGCACCGGCGAGGCTGATGGCATGGTTGTAGTGATCGATCAAGCGGCTCAGCGGTGGCCCCGGCTCCGGCACCATGTAGGCGATGCGGTCATACGGGTCCCTGAGCACCGGCGGCTTTCGGAGCGGCTGCTCAACCTTTCCGTCATCGCCCGCGCCGATGAACCCTCCGAAGAAGTTGATGTTCATCACGCCGCCATTTTCCGCCAGCGCCTCGATCATCCGGTCCTTCATGTTCCGGTTGTGATCCTGCAGCGACCAGCATGACGAGTGCGACGCGAACACAGGCCGCTCGGCAACCTCCAGAACATCCCAGAACGCCTTGTCTGACAGGTGCGAGATGTCTACCAGCATGTTCAGCCGCTGCATCTCCCGAACCACATCCCTGCCGAAATCGGTAATCCCGTTGTGCCGCTGGTGCGAGTGCGAATCGGCCCAGCCTGTCGCTGCGCCCCATGCCAGCGTTATCGAGCACACGCCAAGACTCTCCAGCATGCGAAGAATCCCCAGGTCGTCGCAGATCACGCGCCCGCCCTCAATGGTGATCAGGATCGCGATCTTGCCCGCCTCACGCGCGCTCCGGATGTCACCAGCGTTGCGTGCGAATACCAGGTCGTCAGAGTAGGTTTCGATCAAGCGATGAATGCAATCGATGCCGCGGAGCACCAGCTTCAGCGCATCCTCGTTCGAGAAGCCCTCATCGATCCAGACAGCGAACATCACCGCATCCACGCCGCCCTCACGCATACGTGGAATATCGAGATGGCCTGTCTCCAGCCGCTGCGAGAAATCCGGCCATCGCCAGAGCAGATGCGTAGCCGTATCGACGTGCGTGTCGATGATGATGGAGTCTCGGTGTAGCTCAGCCGCGTTCATGAATTCACTCGCCTCAAGTACATAGCGTTGTTGCAGCCGAGAGGTTACCTCAGACAGCTCATCTTCATGATTCCCGCCGGATTCTGCTTGACACATCATCCCGCATCGGCCATCGTGCCATTCGGCCGCTGGCACAGGCTGGCGCTATGCGTGTCCAACGCTCGTCGCTGCCTAGCAAGACACCGGGACCGCATGATGCCCGGGCACCCCTAATGTCCACGGAGAGATGGAACGAATGCCGAAGCAGTACAAAGCGATCATCGTAGGAGCCGGCTCAATCGGCAACGCACACATGCAGGGCTACCAGCGGGTAGACGAGGTCGACGTCGTGGCCGTTGTCGACCCTCTCGAGCCAGCGCGCCAGATGTACATGGACGAGTACGGCATTCCGAACGGGTATGCCACGCTGGCAGAGGCTCTCGACAAGGAGCAGCCAGACATTGTCAGCGTCTGCACATGGCATCTGCTGCACGACCCTGTCACC
Source organism: Dehalococcoidia bacterium (assembly GCA_028281895.1). Classification (GTDB taxonomy): domain Bacteria; phylum Chloroflexota; class Dehalococcoidia; order Lucifugimonadales; family Lucifugimonadaceae; genus JAJCYX01. The sequence continues at coordinate 1,320 of JANQIZ010000343.1, read as the reverse complement.
GCCGAGGCAGCGGCAGGCCCGAGCGTCAAGGGAATCATCTGCGAAAAGCCCATGGCCATCGGCATGGCCCGCGCAGACCGCATGGTCGAGGCATGCGAAGCCAACGATGTGAAGCTCGTCATCAGCCACCAGCGCCGGTTCACACCCGGCTGGGAGAAGGCCAAGGAGCTGGTCGAGGACGGCGCGATCGGCGAGGTGCTGCGAGCCGACCTTCGCGTAAAGGACGGTCTGGCCAACTGGGGCACTCACTCTATCGACGGGGCGCGGTTCATCACTGGAGACCCCGTTGCGCAGTGGGTGATGGGTGCTGTCGAGCGTCGCACCGACAAGCATGAACGAGACACGGCAATCGAAGATTCCTGCATGGGTCTGATTCACTTCGGACCGAGCCTGCAGTTCTTCATTCAGTCCGATCTCTGGGACCGCAACTGCGATGCCGGCAAGTTCCTGCTTAGGGGCACCGAGGGACTGCTGCATGTGACGGAGACGAAGCTGCAGTTGTTCAACGCCACAACAGCCGGATGGCAGGTGGTTCCACTGGGTCTCGAAGAGGGCGACCAGGCGATTGGCGGCAACACCAATGCGGCGCAGACGCGCGAGTTGGTCGAGTGGATCGAAGGCGGTCCGGAGCATCGCGGGTCGGGCCGCAAGGCGCGTGACACCGTCGAGGTGATGATGGCGATGTACGAATCGGCACGCCACAACCGGGTGATTCACCTGCCGCTTGAGGAGAAGGAATACCCGCTGGAGATGATGATCAACGAGGGCAAGCTGCCCGTTGAGATCGAGGGTCGCTACGACATCCGCGGCTTCCTCAACCGGGAAGGCATCGACGAGGACCGCTACCGCCAGCTACGCGACGATGGGGTGCCTCATCACCAGGCGATGCGAACTGTCCACGAGGAGATGGCCGCGAAAGGCTAGCGCAGGCTGATCGCTAGCTGTTCCTGAAACTCACCGGGAACGAAGAGTCAAGGAACGCTGGCTCAAGGTTGGGCGTTCTGTTGAGGGTCACCTGGAACACCACCGGGTAATTAGCGCCCGGCTCGCCAGGCGCGCCCAGCAGCCCCTCGGGTGGCAGGCCAGGTCCACCAGACCCGCCAGTTCCAACACCTGCGCCACTGCCCTCGGATTCCTGTTCATGATCACGTGCGGTCACAGAGCGGATCACGACATCCGAGAAGCCCTGTTCGGCCTCAAGCAGCCTCACGTATCGAAGCACGCCAACGATGTCTTCGCCGGCGATGGTCAGAGCAACGAGCTTCCCGTCGTCGTCGATCTGCTGGATCTCCACATCGGTCAGCGATGCTGCGTGATCCG
>JANQIZ010000011.1 GCA_028281895.1 Dehalococcoidia bacterium | reverse complement strand
TACTGACGCCCCTCCTGAAGAGCCTGAGCGGATCGAAGCCGCGGTAGAGGCCGTACGAGACGACTTCGCTGGCTGTCGCAGGAAAACGTGTCTGCACCGCTTCGACTCGCTGCGGAACGTAGCCGACCTTCGACCAGTCGCCGAATGAGCGCGGATCGTGCCCGAACAGGCGCACGCTGCCTCGCTGAGGCTTGACGATGCCGAGAGCCAGCTTGAGGAGGGTGGTCTTGCCGCTTCCGTTCGGGCCAAGCACCGCCATGAACTCGCCGCGCGTGACCGTGAACGTGATGTCCTGCACAGCCACTTCGCCGTCGTAGCTGAACCACACCTCATCGAACTCGAGGACGGGCTCGGCAACTGGCGGCTTCGATGCTGACGACTCTTCTTCGATACTCTGTATCAATATTGCCTGCGGGAGATTCGTGGTCTGTAGATCGGTGTTACCTGTTGGAGCAGTCGGCGCAATCGATGTAGACCTCCATGCGGTGGCCCACTATCTGCCCGTCAACCTCTTTGCCGAGCGACCGTAGCATGCGCTCCACGGTTGAGTGACGGAAGTCTCCAACCTTGCCGCACCTGACGCAGACGGTGTGATGGTGATGCCCGACTCTCGCCAGGCTGTATTTTGGCGCTCCATCAGGCATGGCGAGCTTGCAGAGCGCGCCTGCCTCGACGAGCAGCTTGATCGTGCGATAGACCGTTGCCCTGCCCACGCCCGGGCACGACTCGCAGAGATCCTCGGCAGTGAAGGCATCGGCCTGCTGCTCAATCGAGCGAGCGACGACGCGGCGTGGCGCGGTAAGCCTGAATCCGCTGTCTTCCAGCGTCGCGATCAGGTCGTGCCGCATGTCATTGTCGCTGTGAGCAGTTGTCATCGTGTCCTTCGCTCCTGATACCCATTATCAGTAGCATCACAGGGACGGTCAAGTGCGACGCCCACTAGTGTTCAGGATTGGGCAGGATATCCAGCGAATACCACTGGACTGCTGCGTTGCCCATGCCCGGCATCAGCTGGAATCCGCACTTCTGCAGCACCTTGATCGATGGCTCGTTGGCAGGGTCCACGCCAGCTAGGAGCCGGCACGGTGATCTTTCACGTCTGCACCACTCCACGCACCCTTTGAGCATCTCGGTTGCGAAACCGCTTCCCCATGCTGACTCAGCGAGCATGTAGCCGATTCGCAGTTCGGGCGTTGCGGCAGCCTCTTCTGGCTCAGAGATCAGCAAGAGCCCTATTAGCGTTGAGTCTGCAGTCAGACGGACGGAGAGAACCGGCCCTTCGGCGTCTTGCTCGCGAATCCATGCGAGGGTTCGCTGGCCGTCATACTCGCCGCTCCATTCAGGCCGTAGCCACTTCGTGACGCCGGGAGTGAGAACCGACCTGACCTCATCGGCCAGCGACGCAGGCGGCCACTGATCTGGCTGATCTATGCGCCAGCTTTCGATGGTGAGCCGGTCAGTGCAAAAGGAGACTGGATACTGGCTCAACGGGCTCTCTCCCATTGTTCGGCCATTTTCGTGCAGCGGAGCCGCAGGCTAGGACTCGAGGACTCGGCATTCGAGCGGCCGTGGATCTTCGGGATCTGAAAAGTCTGCGAAGTGGTAGTCGCAGAGAACAAAGCTGTCACGGTAAGGGTAATCCTGCGATCGTATCGCGGTGCCGATAACGGTGATGGAAAGGCCAACGGCGATCGCCAGTCCCAGCATCACTGCGCCCTGCCGCTGGAGCCGCACCCCCATTCGTGGCGGCGAGAAGTCGAGGACGTTCGAGATTACGACCTGCTGCTGCCTTGGCGAGACCAGGTATGACAGGAAGCCTCCGCTTACAAGACCACCTATGTGCGCCCAGTTGTCGACCTGTGTGGTCCGAAATCCATCAAAGAGATTGAGCGCCACGATGATCACGACCATCAGCAGGACCTGGTTCGCCATCTCTCCCATCACTCTGCGGTTGAGCAGCAGGTAGACGGCAAAGGCTCCGATGACTCCAAAGACAGCGCCTGACGCGCCTGCTCCGAGGTTGGGCGATACGACGTAGCTGAGGACGTTTCCGAGCAAGCCGGTCAGGAGATAGATGACGAGGTACGTTCTGCTTCCAAGGAACTGCTCGGCCATCGATCCGAATATGAGAAGGCCAATCGAGTTGGTGAGTAGGTGGAACACGCCGATGTGCATGAACATCGGAATAACCAGCCGCCACCATTCGCCATCGGCGATCGCGGGACCGTACTTCGCTCCCCAGCGATAGAGGTTCACGCTGTCCTGCGAGCCGCCCGTGGCTGTCAGGAGCAGGAAGACGATCACGTTGATCGCAACGATGCCGATCGTGACCGGAGCGCCGCTGAGAGATGCGCCGATTGGCGTTGATCGATATGGGCCTGAGTCGCGATACAAGGGTGGCTAATACTCCAGTTGAACCTGCTTACGGACTGAGCGCAGGCCGGGGATTCGGACGATATGGGTAGATGTCTTCAGAAATGGCATGCTGCGCCCGGTCATGCCGAGTTCAGGTTAACCGTATAATCGACTGGTTATCCTTGTTCTCCGGGCCATCAACGGCCATATTTCTTGAGTCGAGGGGATAGTCCCACCGGCAGGGCATTTTGAAGCACGCGCGCCAGTGTCCGCTGCCCATAGGAATCTAGAACGTTGCCTGACACCGATATTCTGATCGTTGAAGACGAGCAGACAGTTCGATCTGCTATCGAGGCAGGACTCGATGTTATCGGCGGGTTTAACGTTTTCGCGGCGACCGATGCAGATGAGGGGTTCGAATACCTCAAAGAGAAGTCTCCCGAGATCCTGCTGCTCGACCTGGTGATGCCGGTGACGGATGGCATGGAATTCTTGAGGCGAATGGGTAGCGACCCGGACTGTCCGCGTCCAGGTAAGGTCGTCCTGATGACGGCTATGGAGAATCCAGTGCCTGAGGATCGCCTGAAGGACTTTGGGATTGATTTGATTCTCTCCAAGCCGTTTCGTCTCAAGGAGCTTGCCAGCGCTGTTGGCAAAGAGCCTCCTTTCTAGATTCACGTAAGCAATGTCAGGTCACGATCAGCAAACCACCAGCTTCCCGGCAATTCGAGGTTCTTGATGCCAGCAATCCTTGTTGTTGAGGATGATCC
>JANQIZ010000331.1 GCA_028281895.1 Dehalococcoidia bacterium | reverse complement strand
ATGGACGGGCGCAGAGCTGTCTGCGGCGCTTCGCTAGGCTTACGCTCTTCCGATCTGCCTCGGCAGCGGAACCGGGGTGTGATCCTCTGTGCGGATCATCCAGTCGGCGAGCAGCACTCGCATCTCGGAAACCACTGACGCGTTCTCAGGCAGGTGCGCTAAATTGCGCAGCTCCCACGGATCGTTTCTGAGATCGTAGAGTTCGTCCACGTCGCCTGGACCGCCGTCCGATCCTGAGGTCAGCGTCGCGTCCGATGCCATGGGATCGTGCACGTACTTCCACTGCTCGGTGCGAACCATCTTGCGTCTGCCCTCGGCTTCACGACCCCACAGCGAGGCGATGATCGTTGTGTACCCCCATGGTTGAGGTAGTTCGTTGAGCATCGCCATGGTGAACGGTGGGCCACCTGTGCCGTACTCGGAGAACGCCGCAGGCTGAGGAGGAAAACTCGTCACCGTTGGCAGAGGCGAGCCCTGCATGCGCCGTTCGACTGCCCGCCGCAGAGTGCCGTCTTCCCGCCAGATGTTCGAGAAGTCGAAATGTTCCTCAGGCTCTGCTGTCGTGCCAGGCAGGTCTTCTGATTCGTCGTACTTCGCAAGTCCCTGCAGCTTGAGCACGGTCGGCAGAACATCGATGGTATTGACTGGAGACGAGTCGACCTTGCCCTGGGGAACACCGCCAGCAGGCCACGACACCACCAGCGGGACCCGGACCAGACAGTCGTAGAACACGCCGCCCTTGACCGCCATTCCGTGCTCGCCCATGAAGTCTCCGTGGTCGGCGGTGAAGACGATGATCGTGTTGTCCCTGAGCCCCAGCTCTTCCAGCTTGTCCACGATGCGGCCGATGGAGTCGTCCACGAATCTTGTCATCGCCTGGTAGACCGATATCACGCCGCGGCGGTCTTCGTCGGTGTCGTCGTCCTGTCGCATCATCGCCGCCAGCACGCGATTGCGCTCTGGGGCCGTGCCGTCTGTGAACTCGTTCTCCCGCTGGGGCGGCAAAGTCACGCTTTCAGGCGGAAACATCTCGGTATAGCGGCGAGGAACCTCGAACGGCTCGTGCGGGTCCGGGAATGAGGTCCACATGGCGAACGGACGGCGCTCCCCGTCCTGCCAGTCTCCGGCTGCATATCGATCAAGGAACGCCTCGGTCTGGGAAGCGATCACCGAGCTGCCGTACTGGTCTTCGTCATGATCAGTCACCGCGTACGCGATGCGAGGGCTTTGCGAGTGATCGCGCAGAGTCGTCCTGGCTTCGTGCCCGGCATTGATGCGGTCCTCTGGAACCACCCAATCCATGCCTGTGTTGCCGACGTTTTCGCCAAGGTAACCGCCCTCCGGCAGACCCCGGTGGGAGATCTCGCAGCGCACGTCGAAGAGCGCAAGATCCTCGTCTCTGATGAAGCAGTGATTCTTGCCGATCAGCCCGGTGACGTAGCCAGCCTCTTTCCAGATTCTGAACGCATGAACCTCGCCGTCTGGCATCAGGGTTTCGTTGCGCCGGCAGCCAGTTGAGTGGGGATAGCGGGATGTCATGACGCTGGTGCGCGCAGGGACGCACAGCGGGTGAGGCGTCACGGCCGTTTCGAACCTGACGCCCTCGGAGGCAAGGCGTTCAAGCGCAGGCGTTTCGATGCCTATCTCGGAATACATTCTGAGGATGGACCACTTCATCTGGTCGGCCATGATGAAGAGGATGTTTGGGCGCTGATTAGCTGGCATGGTCTGACTTCGTGTTGGCTCAGGTAACTGGGAGTTTGTCGATTGGTGTCTTTGTCTTGGCGGCTGCGATGATCGCTTCACGCCTGGACGAGTCAAGGTACTTCGTGCCTTCGCGAACGGTGAGCATAGAGCAGAGGTGGGCCCGCGGCGCGAGCCATTCGTAGACGATGTCCGGATTCTTCTTCGACGCCTCCCGCAGCATCCAGCCGATGGCCTTGCGGATGAAGAACTCCTTCTCATGCAGCATGCCATCGGCATACCGGCCGAACCGTTCGAACCCTGAGCCGTCCGTGCGGATGGGCCCCATCACCGCAAGCAGAGCAGAGCGTCTCAGCCAGAAGTTGGGATGCTCAGCCCAGCGATCCAGCACGTCCGTCAGCTCAGGGAACTGCTCTATGAGAGCGCCCATTGTGCGGACGGCAAGGTCATCCACGTATGCCCATGTGAAGGAGTCGTCTATCAGCTTCTCGACAAGCTTCACGTCATCAGCGACGAGTAGGTTCGCAGAGGCGTTCAGAACTTCGATAGCGGCCTTGCGGCATTCGTAGACACTGCTTGCCCAGAGCTCGTTGACCAGCTTGACCATCCTGTCGTGGTCGAACTCTGACTGCTCTCGTATGAGCGCCCGCGTGGTCTTCCTGATGACAGGCACCTTCACACCGATGTGAGTGATCTCAGGCGGGCTTTTCAGGTACCACGCCTCATTGGTGGCGCGTTCTGGATCGGCCTCTGCTTCGAGCCGTGCCTGCAGCTCGCTCGCCAGTGCTTTGCTCATGCCCGCTGGCCTCGCCACTGAGTGCTCCGACGCTCGTT
>JANQIZ010000322.1 GCA_028281895.1 Dehalococcoidia bacterium | reverse complement strand
GTGCAGATCGGAGGCAAAGGGATCCACGCAGTCAAGTTCCTGCTTGCGGGGGCAAGGCAGGCATTTCTGGTGACTCCAGTACTCGGAGAGGCGAAGCTGGCGAGGAGATTGGCTGCGGAATGCGGAGTGTCTGAACGGCTCTACTGCATCGTGGGCGAAGGAGAGCATCTTCCATTCGCCGACTCGACAATCGATGCGGCATATTCCGGAGGATCGATGCACCACACATCGCTGCGGTTAAGCCTTAAGGAAGTGAAGCGGGTTTTGGCTCCCGGTGGACGTTTCGCCGCCCAGGAACCCTGGCGAGCGCCTTTCTATGGCGCCGGGACTCGAATCTTCGGAAAGAGAGAACGAGAGATTCACTGCATCCCGATTGATGCCGCGCGACTCAGGGATGTGGAGTCGGTTGATGATTTCAAACTAACTCACTACGGAGCCATGACCCGATACGCGTTGATCGCAGCAGGAAAGATCGGACTCAACGTTGGATCAGGCACGGCGTTTCGAATCATGCAGCTTGATGACGCGATTTCGTCTCTTGTTCCGCGAGCGCGAAGCCTTGGCTCTAGTCTACTGATCTCGTTCTCGAAGCCTGAATAGTTGAGATGTCAAACCGCTGAAAATGAATGCGGTGGTGATAAAGCGATCAGCATGCGGGGCTCACCTCGCGTTGCAGATCAGTCTCGTTAGCTTTCCGAATCAGTGAGCTGAGTCTGCGTGGCAGCGTCGACGATCGCCTTCGCTACACCCGCCCATGTGAACTCCTTCGCTCGATCGCGCGCCTGTTTGGCAAGTTCAATTGATTCGGGTTGCCCCTCAAGAACCGCACGGCAGTGGAGAGCGAACGATTCGGTATCATCCAGTTCCGAATACAGCACGGTCTCGCCTGCCGCCTCTCGGAACGGCGGGATATCTGATACGACCGCGGGGATACCCAGGGCCATCGATTCGAGCACGGGAAGCCCAAGCCCTTCGTGTGACGACGGCATCAGAAGCAGTGTTGCGCTGGCGAACAGCTGCTCCAGTTCAACAGCTTCGAGTTTGCCATGGAGTTCGACCAGATGCCCTATCCCGTTCGACTCAGCGCGATCTGCCAAAGTTTGCCGACCGCGATCCGGTACACCAACCAAGTGAAGCTTGACATCACTTCCTTGATAGATCTTGCTCAGATGTGCCCAGATGTCGATGCTCATCTCCGGGCGCTTGTTTGACCACTGCGCGAAAGCTATGGCGTATGGCACAGTCGTTGCGCTGTTCGTCCAGCTTTCAACATGGTTTGAACCATGATGTGCGACGATCAGTCGACCGTTGGCGGTCGGCTCTAATTCGACTGCTGACTCCGCTGTTGCGTTGGAGATTGCTACAAGTCTCGATGCATGGCGCAGCGCGTAGCGGTATGCGAACCCTCGGTAAGAACGCTGAGCCAGCGAGAACGCCTCTGGTTCGGTCAAGTATCGAAAATCGTGGAGAATCGAAATCGTCGGGACTGAAGACCGCATCGGTATGACAGTAGTTGCAGACACCAGCGCCTGGGCATCCATTGAGCGCGCCATCCGAGGAACAGTCCACTGCTGCAAGAGGATTCGGCTTTTTGACTTCACTCCAGAGGGTAGGATTACGTTCCAGTTGGCCGATTCGGCGGCGGTCCTAAGATCAGGGTCAAAATCGACCGGCCCGACGATTGTCCATTCTGTATTCGAATCGAGTTCAGTCGAACCCTTAATGAGTCCTCGTAGCCAAGCTACTACTCCCGAATTGTGACGGTGAGCAGCAGTTGCTTCAACAAGTAGCTTCACCGAACTCCTAGTCCTACTGACAGATAGTAACGAGCATCAGGGTCCCGCAGAGCGGTATTACAGTGGGCGCGACTGATAGATTCATACCACCATGCGGCGGGGCCTCAAGGTGCACTCACCGCATATCTGGGCCAAGCTTCGAGCAATCAAAACATGCTCGACGTTAGCCCGAGCGAAAGACAGAATTTGGAAAGCGCCCAGTAATGGTAGTACAGGTCGCACTGATCGGCACCGCGTGTACAGGTAAGACCATGGTCCTCGAGATGCTTCCCGACTTATTGGTCTTGCCCTGCGAGAGCGTCCGGTACATGCCAGAACTTGCACGTGATCTGATATCTGCGAGGCGCGATATATCGCCAACTGATGCTGAGTTTCAGATCACACTGTTTGAGAAGGAGATTGGGCGATTGAAAAGCCTTTCTGGCGAATCGCTTGTGATAACAGACAGGTGTCTTCTCGATCCGATCGTATATCTTCGAGCTCTGAAAAAGCACGATATCGCCCGAGAACTCGCAAGAACCCACCGAGACCTTCTTCTTGGGATAGACCGATATCTGCTGTTTGATCCATCCGGTGTTCCATATAGGGATGATGAACAACGAAAGGATGGCGCTGAGTTCCGGACGCAGGTGCATGACGAATTCGTGCGTGCCCTGAACGAAATGGGTCTCGATTGGAGATTGGTCAGCGGAACTCCTGATCAAAGAGCACAGTCAGTAGTTGACTCGTTGAATGATGTTGCACCAGAGAGAGTAGTGCAATCCGTCTCTCGCGTTCAGAACGCAGGTAGTCTCCGTCATGGGGATTGAAAGTAACTATCCGGCCGGGGTTGGCAGCTTCGTTTCTGAGCTGGGCGATCGCATTCTGTCAATTGATGGAGTGACATCGGTCCTACTGGCGGGCAGCGGTGGACGCGGCGAACTAACTGTATTCAGTGATCGTGCGGGCTGGCGAATTCTTGGCGACCTGGAATTGCTAGTAGTGTGTGGGCGCCCTGTGCAAGGATTAGACATCGAGCGAGAGATCAGCGATCTCAGGTCCAACTCGACGCATGGATACTCGACGGCTCCGCGTATCGACTATTCGGCTATCGCGACACGAGACCTACCGCGGTTGCAGAAGAAGCTATGGGTGTTCGAGACAAAGAGCTCCGCGTGCTGCATTGCCGGGGATTCCACGATCATTGGTCTGTTACCGACTGTAACTATTGAAAACCTGGACTACTCGGAACTGAATGAACTGTTCTTACACCGGCTACTGGCTTTGGCCAAGGCTTTCCAGCCCTACGTGCATCATGACACTGATCTGAGTGGGGCAGACCTGGTATATGCAGTAGCGCGGAACTCCCTAGACGTGCTGACCTGGCTTTTACCATACGAAGGAGTGATGTATCCGACGTATGCAATGAGAGCCGAGTATTTGCGGTCCAGCGATAGATTGAGTTTCCTTGCTTCCATGTCTGATGGTTTTAGGGAGAGGATTGACCTGTACACCGCCATAAAGCTCAACAATCGTCCGATCGAGGTCACCGACAGCGTCGATCTGACATCATGCCTTGGCGATCTGATTGCTGCGTCACGCTGGGTCGAGTCCAGAACCGAGCAAAAGGTGCTGGGCAGGTACAGACGCAAGAGGCGGTTTCTACAGGCCTCGATGGTCGCCTTCCAGCGAGTCACCAGTGGCCAAACTTCACCTGCTGCCGCAATGAGATGGCTCACGCGTGACACGTACTCTCTTCATGCAGAAGCTCTGATTCATATTTTGCGGCAGATAGCGTCTGGTACTCCAGTACTCGAAGAATGGTCGGACAGATCGCGCCAATTCCTCGATTCGCTTGTCCCATGGCGCCATCGCACGACCGATTCTGATCCGGTTGCTCTGGCTAAAGACATAGCCAGCCTGGCGGATGCGAACAAAGGGATCATCAATGGCTGACGATCTTCACGTGATCATCTTCGTCGATGGACTGGGCTACGCCTGGCTTGATCGCACACCGTTTGTCAACTCACTCGAAACGGTTCGTCCGGTGCGGCCTGGAATCGGATACAGCATCAATATTCAAACTGAGCTGTTTTCTGGAGAACTGCCAGACGAGCTCGGGCTGTTCTGCGAATACAGGCGACGCAGCCCGAAGGGCAGTCTTTCCTATCGAAGTTTGGCTGCGGCGATGCGTGCATTTTCCTGGAACCGGAGACTATCCGCTCTGCAACACAAGGTTCTGACTCGATTGGGTCTGCCAGTCGCTCAGATCCCGTTCGAGTATTTGAGCGAATTCGAGCATGTTGGGTATTCGGTGTTCACTGAGCGCAGAGGTCCGATCTTGCCGCAGGCTCGCATAGTTAGTTGGACCGAATCAAAGAGGCCGTACGGCGACCGGGACGTCGATACCGTTGAGTCCATCCTCGCCTCCTTGCGAGAAGAGCAGGATCTACTGATTGTGGGGACTCTTGTCGACATTGACGCGATCGGGCACATCTTTGGGCCTGGGTCTTTTGAGCACGATAGTCATCTGGAGTTGCTAGATCAGAGACTTGAACAAATCTATTCGACCGCCCGTCAAGTAAATGAACGAGCCCGCATCACGATCGTCTCGGATCACGGCCAATCGAAGGTGGACAAGGCGACCGAACTGAGATTGCCGGTCGACCTCAGGCGAGAACTTGGCACAAGACTCTCGATGTTCGTAGACAGTACCATCATTCGGTTCTGGTCATCGGATCGGGTTCTTGACGCCGAAGTCAAGGGATTTGCTTCTTCAATCGGGACGGTGGTCAGCGATGCCGATCGGAAGCGTTTTGGTATCGAGAACGTCGATTTCGGAACCGTGGTCGTGGTTGCAGATGATGGAACGCTCTTCCATCCCAACTTTATGAGTGGCTATCACATGCCGAGAGGTATGCACGGGTACTGGCCGGACCTCGAGTCACAAACTGCGCTGTTTGCTGACTCTGCTCGATTTGAAATGCCTGATCGAATTGTCGCTAGCGACGTGCCTCGATACTTGCAGCTGTGAGGGGCTATCTTGGTCACCAAGGGACTTGCCCAGGCAATCTCTTTTAGGTCGTATAAGTCTGCCGAACCGACCTAGGATCTAGCGGACGCTTGTCGTTACCTGCTGTTCGATCCACCTGTACGTGACCGCCAGACCATCAGTCAGCGATGTTCCCGGCTCCCACCCCAGCACCTGGCGTAAGACATCGTTGTCGCTGTTCCGGCCGCGCACTCCCTGCGGCTTGGTCAAATCATGCCGTTTCGTGATGCTTTTGCCGGAGATCTCGGCAACCAGGTCCACCAACTCGTCCACAGTCACCATCACATCGCTTCCAAGGTTCACGGGATCGCTGTGGCTTGACTCGGTGAGTTGCACAATGCCATCGACGCAGTCATCTATGAACATGAATGATCGGGTCTGCTGGCCGTCACCCCAAACTTCAATCTCATCGCCGTCTTGCGCCATGGCGAGCTTTCGGCAGATGGCTGCCGGCGCCTTCTCACGTCCACCATCGTAGGTGCCGAGAGGACCGTAGACATTGTGGAATCGAGCGACGCGGGTCTCGAGGCCGAAGTCGTCATGGTAGTACTGGCAGAGTTTTTCTGTATAGAGCTTCTCCCAGCCGTAGCCTTCTTCCGGATCAGCTGGATAGGCGTCAGACTCCTTGAGCGGGGTTAGGTCAGTCTCTTCTTGCTTGTACCCCGGATAGATGCATGCCGATGAGCTGTAGAAGAAGCGTTTCACCTCCGCCTCTTGAGAAGCCTGCAACATATGAGTGTTGATCAGGACGTTGTTCGTGGCGATTGAAGCGTGATTCTCGCTGATGAAGCCAATCCCACCCATGTCGGCTGCAAGGTTGTAGACCACATCAATGTCTCTTACTGCGTCGACGCAATTCTCTTTCAGACGGAGGTCTGCCAGGACAAATTCATCAGCGTCCGTCGCTTCGAATTCAGGCTCTTTGATGTCAACGCCACGAACGCGATTCCCCGTATTCACGAGGTACTTAACGAGGTGATGGCCAATGAAACCGCCTGCACCTGTGACGAGTATGTTTTGACCCATTCGAAACCCTTTGTCTGGCAAGCTATGGTAGTGATCGAATCTGAGGTGGCCTTGCTAAGTATGTTCTAAACGTCAGAGTGCTATCAACTGCGTGCAAAGAATATGAAATGCGTGTCATTACTCACCGGACCATGACGGTCTGGCTTCTTAACCACCTAGCTTGCACGATTCATCTCAATAGTCAGGTCAAGGTCCTGTTGCAGGTTGGCCTGCATTGCGATAGCTCCATCAGGCGCCGTGATAGTCGACTCCGAAGTAGACACCAGCTCATACCCTTCTGGCAGCAGTACCTCCACCTCCGTCTCTCGGCCTCTTGCTCCTGGCTGCGCTATCAGAGCTAGCTCGTAACGGAATCCGGTCTCAGTGGCGGTCGTAACCGTTGTTGGAAGATCGTACGTGATCGTGAACTCCACTGACTCGCCCGGTCCGATGGCAAACAGGCCCGACACAAAGCTCCCATGCTCATCGAATCCGGTGCTGAACGTCGAAGTGCCGATCGCCTGCCTGCCCTGGTTGGCGGGGATACTGCTCGCCGGTAGTGGCAATACTGGAGAGTTCGTCACACTAGACCCATTAGCCGTATAGACGCGGAAGTAGTTCCAGTAGCAGGAATTGATTGAGATCGAATAGGCAGCGACTGCCGATGGCGGAGGACTGTGCGAACTGCAATCCCTGCCAACATCCGAGCCCGTGTGTTGATAGCTCAAGGTAAGCTCGGCCGTTGGATTGGCAGGATCACGGAGGTCAACCACGTATTTAGCGCTGCGGTCGATGCTGCGGTCAGATTTCGACCAGCCGACGTTCGAGTCGATCACCGCCAGGCGGTCTCGGCCGTCCAGAGGAAATCGGCCGCTCATGCCGATGTCCTCGATCAGCTGCTGCTCCGCATCCCGGGCGCTGAAGAACATCACATCCTTCTTCGAGATCACATCGTCGAGCGCAGAAATCAGCTTGAAGTCTGGATCGGTCAGCGACATGCCGTCGATCGCCGTCAGGAGTGATGTGAACAGCCGCTCCAGGAACTCAGTCCCCTCAGCGTCTGTGCCCAGCTCGATCACGCGCAGCGTTTCCTCTGGAGAAATTAGCTCGCCATTGACCTCAATGCCTCCAAGCCCCTCCACAAGACGGATGATTCCCCATTGAGTGACTGAGA
>JANQIZ010000308.1 GCA_028281895.1 Dehalococcoidia bacterium | reverse complement strand
CTGGACTACGCGGTTCCGACCGCTGAAGACGTGCCATCGTTTACTACAGCACGCACGGTGACACCCACGAACGTCAATGAGCTCGGCGCCAAGGGAGCTGGAGAGGCGGGCACCATCGCCTCGAGCCCGGCGGTCATCAACGCCGTGGTCGATGCGCTGAAGCACCTCGGCGTGGCACACGTCGATATGCCGCTGCGCTCGGAGTCGGTTTGGCGCACGATCGAGGACGCCAAAGAAGCCCAGCGGGCGAAGCGCTCTGCAGCAAGGAAGGGGAGCTAACAGTGGTGACCATGACATCCGCTCCATTCGAGTACCAGAAACCAGAGTCGGTTGCTGAAGCGTCGCGGCTGCTGAGCCGGTACGGCGGCAACGCCAAGCTGCTGGCCGGTGGACACAGCCTGATTCCGCTGATGAAGCTGAGACTGGCAAGCCCGGACGCTCTGATCGATCTCTCAGGCGTCAGTGAACTTAAGGGGATTAAGAGCACAGGAGACGGGCTGAGCATCGGTTCGATGACGACCTATCACGAGCTCGAATCGTCAGCTGACGTTAAGAAGGCCGCTCCATTGCTTGCCGATGCCGCCTCACAGGTGGCCGACTCGCAGGTGCGCAACTTCGGAACGATTGGCGGCGCTGTATCGCATTCTGACCCTGCTGCCGATGTGCCTCCGGTTGTCCTCGCGCTTGATGGCGTGATGGTCACTGGCACGCAGCGAAGTGGCCGGGAGATCCCCGCTGAGCGGTTCTTCCGAGACTTCCTGACGACGGCACTGCGACCTAACGAGGTGCTCACGCGCATCAGCATTCCCAAGCTGCCTGCGAACACCGGGACGGCATATGTGAAGATGGCGAACAAGGCCTCTCACTACGCGCTGGTCGGTGTGGCTGCGGTCATCACCCTGGGCAGCAACGGAGTCTGCGAGAGGGCGCGTGTGGCCATCACTGGCGCTGGTCCGTACACGTCTCGGGCAAAGCGCACTGAGCGCATTCTCGTGGGCAAAGAGCTTGCGCCGAACGTGATACGCAATGCGTCAAAGAGGGCAGGAGCCGAGTTGGACGGCATGTTCAACGAGGATGTCCACGCATCGGCCGAGTATCGCGAGGCGATGATCCAGGTCTATGCCGAGCGTGCGATCACGGCAGCGGTGGCAGCAGCTGGATAGCCCAAGACCAGGTTGAAAGCAGGCGCCCGGAGCATGACCGCTTCGGGCGTCTTTGAGTTACAGGCAGGCCATGATGCCCGAAGACAGCCCTATCTCCCTCGAACAACTCGCTGCCGATCCATATGCGGCTCTTGGTGTGCGCAAGTTCATCAATGCGACATGCCACCACACGATGTTCGGTGGAACGCTCATACCCGAGCCATCGCTCGCAGCGATGTCTGCCGCGGCGGACACCAGCGTGGACATGCTTGAGCTTCAGCGCGCTGCCGGACGCGTCATTAGCCAGTACACCAACGCCGAGGACGGCTTCATCGTCTCGGGATGCGCCGCGGCCATGATGGTTGGGACCGCTGCAATTCTCACAGGTACAGACCCCGCGAAGATGGAGCGTTTGCCGGATACAACGGGCATGAAGAGCCTATGCGTCGCGAAACGGTTTGCCCGCCGCATCTCACCCTCAGGCGAAGAGTATGTCGACCACGGATATGCGATCGCAGTGCAGACAGCAGGTGTAAGCTTCGTCGAGGTTGGCCAGAGAGATGTGGCGACTCGCGAAGAGTATGAGGCTGCGTTCAGCGACGAGGTAATGATGGTCTACTGGGTCGGCTACGCCCCTGCTGGTGACATCCCTCTGGCAGACGTCATCGAGATCGCCCATTCCTACGGCGTGCCGGTCATGGTCGATGCCTCCAACTCGCTCCCTCCGCGTAGCAATCTGCATCACTTCATAGACCTTGGCGCCGATCTGGTCTGCTTCTCTGGCGGCAAAGGACTCCAGGGTCCGCAGGGCGCGGGGATTCTCGCTGGTCGCTCTGACCTGATTGAGGCTGTCGCCATGCAGACTGCGCCGAACCACGGAATCGGCAGGATCTGCAAGGTAAGCAAAGAGGAGATCGTCGGCCAGTTGGCTTCTCTGATCTGGTGGGCTGAGGAGGATGACGAGGACCGCCTGACCGAGCATCATCGGTTGAGCGGGCTGCTGAAAGGCCAGATCGACGATCTGCCGGGCGCTTCGATCGAGGTGGTGTTCCCGGACTACAACCAGCGTCCGTATCCGACTGTGCACCTGACGCTGGCTGACGAGACGGGTATGACGGGGGCTGACCTGCTGCGGGAGCTGCATGACGGCGAACCTGCCATAGCGGCGATGTCACACCACAGCAACCCTCAGACGATCAGGCTGGATGTGCGGCTGCTGCGAGAGGATGAGATCGCGTCAATCGCAGGCAGGCTACGCGAGATCCTGTCTGCACGTTCATCGTGATCTAGTCGAGCATCAAAGCCATTGCCGCGAAAACGCTGTTTCTGAGCCGAATCGCCTTTCACGACTCCCAGCGACTGATGGCAGGTTGAAATGCGTGTGGAATCCGTAGTCGCAACTGCTCCTGACTCCTTCTCGAACGCTGTCTGGGCCAACATGGATACAGGGCCAGACAACTCATCGAGACCTGATGCGGACTACCCGTCACAGCAGGCGTCGAGAGCCGTTCTCGTCGCTCATCCACGATCCAGCATTCGACCGGCTTG
>JANQIZ010000307.1 GCA_028281895.1 Dehalococcoidia bacterium | reverse complement strand
ATGGACTACGGCGACGACCCTGCGACGCCGCCAGCAGAGCGGCTCGCCAACAGAGAGTCAGCCATCGAGTGGCTAAGAGAAGGTCACTCCTACCTGCGGGCAGCTATCGACAGTCTCACGGAAGACAGCGAGCTTGAGAAGGATCGCAAGGCGCACTGGGGAGGCATGGTGCCGACGATACTGCTGATCGACATCATGCACGAGCACGACATCTACCACGCCGGAGAGATCAATCGCACCCGCGGGATGCTCCAGGGTTCTGATGGCTGGTGGGTCCCGCCCGAAGACTAGGCTGGCTCGCTAAGGACTAGCCAACGCCGAAGCTGCGGGCCAACTCGCCTTCAGTCAGCCAGTAGAAGATCAGGTACCCGCCAACGATGATCAGGATGCCTGCCGAGATCGAGTTCAGGTAAGGCATCACCTTCCTGATCTGGTTCACCAGCGCGCCCTTGAACACCGCTATCGAGATCGTGAGCACCATGATCACGAACGCCATTCCCAGCGCATAGGCGAGGAACTGTCCGGCAGCTCCGACCACACCGTCAGAGGCGAGCGATGCGGTCACAATTCCCAGGAAGATCGGCAGCGTGCACGAGAGAGATGCGGTGGCGTAACTGATGCCGAACAGGAAGTAGCCCTTGAGGCTCTGGTCCCTGGGATCGCCAATCTTGCTAGCGGCTGACTGAGCGGCGCCGGTGTAGAGCTTTCCACCTGCAAAGAGGTAAGCGCCGAGCAGCGCCATAACGAAGCCAAGCGAGAAGCTGAGCCACGGGAAGACCGTCGCCACGGACCGCGCTCCGGCAGAGACGGTGAAGCCGACGGTGCCGAACAAGACGACGAAGCCAAGGCCGAGCGCAGCGCTCACATATAGCGCCTTGATCAGCTGCCTGCCAAGCTGCACCGTGCCGCGCCCATCGCCCTCGCTCACATCCTGCGCATCGCCGACATACATGCCGAGGTACGCGGGCAGCATGACGAAGCCACAAGGGTTGACCGTAGCGACCATCCCGGCGCCGAATGCGAACCCGAACGGCAGCCAGACCCCAACATCGCTGAGCGTGCTGGTCGATTCTCCGGAAACGGACAGAAACTGTCCGATGATGCTGTTGCCGCCGGGACCGATCGCGAACCCTGCTATCAGCGCGGCTGCAATGACGCCACCGGCCACCAATCCCGGCAGCCAGAACTTATCCAGCTGAAATGCCGGCGGCTGCTCGCTCTGTATCGCTGCTTGCTGATCCATCAGTCCGTGTCCAATCGCATCGCTGCTACAAGTTTATGTCCGGCCGGCCCGAATATGACCACGGGTCACACACATATCCCGTGAATTCCGTGCCCGTCGGCTTTGCACATTGATTCTTCGATGCTCCTGTAGAGCGCCGGGTCTGGACATTTCGTTGAACTTTCGAATCCGGCGCGTTTTTCGACTTTCCCGGAACTGATCTACGAACATGAGAGCGAATCGGTGCTCAGCCAGTCGAACTTTCCTGAACCGGGTTTACCGTTTACAGGGCGCGCAATAGCATCGATGTGACGGTCCCAGCGAGCCCATCCTGGCCAGCATTCACCGGTGTCCAGATGCCAGTTGTCGTAGAAGCCCCAGACGAGCAGACCGCCCGCATCGCCCGCAGGCTAATCGGCCGGCGAACGGGTGTGAGCGTCGTGATTTCCCAGAACGGAAACGGGAGCAACGGCAGCCACTTCGCTGAGCCCGGCAGAAGGGTGCGAATCGCAGACACAGGCCCGCTTACTCCCGCAGAAGCTCTCCGACTGCTGCAGTCTGGCATCTGGGCGGTCATTCCCGACCAGCACAGCGAAGTCGAGTCACGACTGCGCGACTGCGTCGACATGGTGCGCTCCGGCACTTCGCCGCTTCTCTCTTCGCTGGCAGGCGACAGCGGAGCGGTCGATGACTTCCTGGCCGCGTTGAGGTCGGGCGCGGCAGGCAGGAACAGGCGAAGCGCAAAGCCCAGTCCGCTCTCTGATAGAGAGACCGAGATCCTGCAGATGATCTCTGAAGGCATGACGAGTGCGGCCATCGCCAACGATATGGGCTTCCAGCTCCAGACCATCAAGAACAAGGTCACGACGATTCTCACGAAGACGCAGGCCAACTCCCGCACCCACGCGGTGGCCATCGCGCTGGCGAACGGCTGGATCAAAGGCACCTAGGCGAATATCAGAATCAGGACACCGCCAGCCACAGCGAACACTCCAACGATTCGATTGAGGTCGGCTGGAGACTCCTGGAACAGTGGAAGCTCGCGATGGACTTCGGCCGCAAACTTTTCGATGTACTTAGCGAAAAGGAACGTCAGAACACCAACGACAATCAGGACGATTCCAAGTTCGTTGTCCATGTTCATTTCAGCTTCTAAGAGACGGAGAACTACGCAAGGCCGTCTCTTCGATCGATGATACGCACCATCGCCTGCCCGCACCCCGGCCTGTAACAGCGCCGCGTACCATCCCACCTGACACTCGCATTCAGTCAGGAGAAGAACCATGACAGGCAGAATCGAAGGCAAAGTTGCGATCATCACGTTCAACGAGACGAAAAAAATCGCCTACGGATTGGCT
>JANQIZ010000304.1 GCA_028281895.1 Dehalococcoidia bacterium | reverse complement strand
CGGGTGGTTTCGGTGGGCTGATGATCGCCACTCACGAATGGTCAGACCAGGCCACGATCAAGTACTCACTGGAGCTGTTCGCCCGCTACGTGATGCCGCACTTCCGCGGCCACACCGCTGACCTCAAGCGGGCGTGGCAGAAGACGATCGACGATCGTGCCGCCGGGCGAATCCCCGAGACCACCGCGCCGCCCGAGGAGTCGCCCGCTGTCTACGACCACAAGTCCAACCTGCACCTGAACAGGTAAGGACCACACAGATTAGGTGTCAGAGCATCCGGGGCGTCGCTGCCCTCGCATGCGCCGAATCCAGCCAAATCGAGTAGGAGAACTGAGACAAGATGCCATCGCTTCAAGACATGCTGGACCAGGTCGACCGGCTCACCGAGGAGATCGTAGAGCTTGAGCAGAGTCTCGTGCGCATCCCCTCCGTTAACACCGGCTATATGCCAACCGGCGACGAAACGAAGGTCACCAACTTCATCGGCGACTGGCTCTCGAACGAAGGCCTCACCTCACAGGTTCTCGCCCGTGATCCCGAGCGCGGCAACATCATCTCCGTCTACCCCGGAGAACAGGAGCGTTCCCGCCTGATGTTCATGTCCCACACTGACGTGGTGCCCGTCGAGAACTACGACAAGTGGCGGTTCGAACCGTTCTCGGCAACCATCGAAGGAGGCCGCATCTACGGCCGGGGAGCCAACGACTGCAAGGCTCTGCTGACCTGCCAGCTCATGGCGATGGCGATCCTGGAGCGCAACGACGTCCGGCTTGAGCACAGCCTCCGACTGGTCAGCGGCGCCGACGAGGAGCACGGCGGACGCTGGGGCTTTGGCTGGCTGGCTGACAACCATCCCGAATCGCTCGAATCTGACTTCGCGGTGAACGAAGGAGGCGGGACGCCCGTCGAGATCGGCAACTCGCTCTCCTACCTGCTCGGCACAGGTGAAAAGGGACGGATGGAGATCAAGATCACCTTCCGCGGGGAGAGCACACACGCATCGGTGCCGTGGACAGGTCGAAATGCCAGCTACTCGCTCGCCAAAGCCCTCGGGTCTATAGAGACCTACGAGGCAGAGCGAGACACCTCGCTTCCCATCTGGGATCACCTCGGAAAATTCACCATCGAGCAGCGGCCGACCCCTGAGAACGTCGAAGCGGTGATCGCCGAGGCCGAGGAGAAGAGTCCGCGGCTGGCATCGCTCCTGCGGGCGCTGTCTCGCATGGTCCTTACGCCAACGATGATCAATGGCGGCATCAAGTCCAACAGCGTTCCAGAGACCTTCGAGCTGGTCTGCGACGTTCGCACGCTGCCATTCCAGACCGAGGAGTACGTTCGAAAACAGCTCGACGAGGTTCTGGCAGGTGTCGAAGGTGTCGAGTACGAGATCGACTACATGTCTGTGCCGAACTCGTCCGAGTTCGATACGCCTCTTGCCGACGCGATTCGGAGGGCGCAGTCTCTCGCTGTTGAGCGAGATGACATCCAGTGGGTTCCGGCTGTCAGCAACGGCTTCACGGACTCGCGCTTCACCCGAAACCTGGGCATCGTGACATACGGCTTCGCAGGCTCCCATCCCGACGACGATCCGATGCTCTCGATGGCACACGGCACAAATGAGTCGGTCGGCATCGCCTCTTTGATAAGCGGCACCAAGTGCATGATCGCCCTGGCGCACGATATGTGCGGTGCGAAGTGAGCACGCAGACGCTGGCAAAGGACGATCTCATCTTTGCGGCTGATCTGGCGAGCCAGGCTCTAAGACACCTCCAAGAAGATCAGTGGCAGCAGAATTCGAGTCACATGGAGTGGACGCGCTTCGAGACGATTCTCCATGTCTGCTCGGCCCTGCAGGGCTACGCGACCCAGCTGGCAACAAGGGCGGACGAGCGAGTCACTCGGCTGAGGTTGGATGGCGATCAGTATTCCGGCGCTGATCTTCCAAGCCTTCTAGCAAACCAGGCTGCCGTGCTGAATCACGTCGCTATCGCCTCGCCTCCACAGGCACGCGGCTGGCACTCAGCAGGACCACCAAATGCCGAAGGCTTCCTGGCGATGGGCTGCGCCGAGATCCTGCTGCACACATGGGACTGCCTGCAAGGGTCCGGCCACAGCTTCGAGTCGACCAACGACCTGGCGGACCGTGTGGCGAGCCGACTTTTTCCATGGAGCCCTGCTGATGTTCCCGGCTGGGCACGGCTTCTGTTTGCGACCGGACGCGCCGATCTGCCGGGCCATGAATCACCGGGCGACTCGTGGTCGTGGCATCCTGAGCCTCTCGACGAATGGGA
>JANQIZ010000288.1 GCA_028281895.1 Dehalococcoidia bacterium | reverse complement strand
TGCGTAGATTGTGTCCTTCGACCTCTCAGCCGAGAACACTCCTGTTGACAGGACTGTGAAGGCAAATACAGAGGCCACAACCACGAAAGCGATCAGGATGATCGCGGTCTCAAGACCGGTGATTCCTCTCTGCTCCCGCGGCGAACCGCTATTACCGATATCAAACAATGTTGTCTCCTCTTCTTCTTTCGGATCCGCAGTGAGCGGGTTGCCCGGATCGGTTTCTCACTACGGAAGGCATCCCGGCCAACCAACGCATGTGAATTCAAAACCGAACGAATCGAGACTAAATCCGAGGAGAAGAATCCGAATTCAGGAAGACACCACGCAGGCGCGAGGAATACCCACACAAGAGAGTCCGCAAATCCGCCAGAGCGGTCCGAGGTTTTTCGCGGCCAAAGCAAAACGGCCGCTCAATGCGGCCGTTACAGCAGATGTGAAAAGCGGAGAGTTGGACTACTTGAGGTCCATGATCTGGTCGAGCCGGACCGGCACGACACGCTCAAGCGTCATGACAGATCCAAGAGCCGGTTTCACCTCAAGCGTGAACTTGTCGTTCGGTGTCAGGATCGTGCCGCCAGTAGTCAGTATGCCGTGCGCTCCACGTGAGTCCGGAACCCAGGTGGTGACTGCGTTCGCCGCAGTGACATCGGCAACCGAGTAGTCACGCTGCAGCATCCAGACCGTGATCTCCGCCTTCTCTCCAACCTCCAGGAGGAAGTCGTTGGAGGACTCGCCGACGAAGTCCACCGACCACGGGACATCAGAGAGATGCTGATTGCGGTCCGTGTAAGAGATGATCGTCCGGTACTCCGCGTTGGCAACAAAGTCAGGATCGGTTCCTGAGGCGTCTGCTGAATAAGGAGGCGTCAGGTCAACCTCGGCTCCTGATGCGGAGTTGCCAACGACAAACGTCACCTTGAAGACAGTGCTTGTCGGGCCGGATCCGTGTCCGCCTGTGTAGGCGATGATGGATCCACGCGGCTCAATAGAAGAGCGCGCTTCCTGCAGGCCCGCGTAGATCGTCTCCTTGGACCTCTCGGCTGAGAAGACGCCTGTTGAAAGAACCGTGAACGCGAACACCGTGGCAACCACAACAAAGGCGATCAGGATGATCGCGGTCTCAAGACCGGTGATTCCCCTTGCTCCAGCGTTACGCGGGCCATTCCAACTCATTACACATCTCCTGCAAGGATGTCGCGAGGTGCGATGTCGCTGGCCCGATCAGATCGATTGCCACATGGAAGTGGCGCAGGATTCAGCGGGGTGCACGAATCGCCTGATGAGATAAATGTATGGAATGGTGTGCTTGAGGTTGCGGAAGCCGACACCAAATCATCCCTCAGTGAACGCGCCTAATCCGGCAACGGAGGTACGCCAGCACATGGTTGGTGAGGACACACAGGGGGGGTCACTTAGCGCATCGCGTAGCCCCGGCGTCGCACGACATGCATTGGATGCCCGAGTATTTACAGCGTTGGGTTCGTCACGTTCGACAGCGCGTTTTCCCGGCTGCGCTGGTCCTGTAACCAGACGGTTTGAGCCCACAGCGACCATTTCAGCCTGGCATCTAAAGGGAGAAGCGCCAATATGCAGAAGATCAGTGTTCTTATCGCTGATGACCACGAACTCATGAGAGAGAGCCTGGCGGTTCTCCTGGGCAGGGAACCCGGCATCGAGGTAGTTGGCGTAGCCGCCGACGGCCGATCGGCTATCGCAATGGCACGCTCGCTGCAGCCAACCGTAGCCATCCTCGACGTCAGCCTCCCCTCAATTAACGGTATCCAGACCTCACGGCAGATCAGGGTCGACTCGCCAAAGAGCGGCATCGTGATGCTCTCGAGCCACGACCGCGGGGAGTACCTGAAAGACTTCATGCGCGATGACTCCTCGGGCAAGGCGTTCCTTCTGAAGAACACGCTGCGCAACACGCGAGACATCGTCCGAACCATCGAAGACGTGTCCGCTGGACGCACCGTCCTCGATCCGGCAATGGTCTCGAAGCTGACATCCGATGAGGCGGTGCGAGTGAGCGGCGCTCTCAAGAGCCTCAGCCCTCGCGAGCTGCAGGTGCTTGGACTAATGGCAAAGGCGAGCAGCAACCGGGCAATCGCCGACGCGCTGTTTATCCAGCCCCGAACCGTTGAGCATCACATCTCCAGCATCCTCGCCAAGCTGGGCTTCAACTCCACCGGCGAGAGGCATGGAAGAGTCTTCGCAATCCTCACCTACCTTGAGGCAACAGGCCAGATCCCGGCCCAGTCGACTGAGATCGACTCGTCAATGGACGACCTGATGGCTGCGTAGAAACACAAGCGGTCTATCAACTTCAGACACCGATAAGGGACTGGCAAATCGCCGGTCCCTTTTCTTTTGGCACGTGTGCTGTGCATTCCTCACGCTCTGGCCTCTAAGCTCTATAGCTGTCTCCAGTACAGTTCCTTCACCGACTCCAGCTAACTTTCGGAGAAACAGATGCCAGCAATCGTGCCTGAAGAGATTGATCAGTACGCGCTCGATCACACGACCAACCCCGGTGAGCCGTTCAACGAACTGGCCCGTTATGTCAGAGAGAACGTGCCTGCCGCCGGCATGATGTCGGGGCCAACCGTTGGCTACCTGCTGAATTCACTGGTGTTTGCCACGGGCGCGAAACGCGTCCTGGAAGTAGGCACTTTCGTCGGCTACAGCGCGCTGATGATGGCCGCAGCTCTGCCGGGCGATGGAGAGGTGATCACCTGTGACGTCGATCTAGAGTTCACGGGGATAGCGCAGCGTTTCTGGGCGAAGAGCCCGCACGGATCGAAGATCACGCTCAAGCTCGGTCCTGCGCTGGACACCATGGCCGATCTCGAACCTGGATTCGACCTGGTTTTCATCGATGCCGACAAGGGGAACTACCCGGCCTACTACGAACGAGCGCTAGAGCTGATCTCTCCACGAGGACTTATAGCTGTCGACAATGTCCTCTGGTCAGGCAGTGTTCTAAACCCTAGCGATGAGGATGCAGAGGCTATCGCCATGCTGAACGATCGCGTTCAGGCCGACGAGCGAGTGAACAACGTCCTGCTCACAGTGCGCGATGGCGTGATGCTCATCAGGAAGAGGTAATCGGCTTGCCCGTTAGCCGCGTAGCGCGCTGAAGAACTCGCTACCGCCTGAAGTGATTCAGCCGTTCAGACTCGTGTAGAAGAACTTCACGCCCTGGTCTCGGAACCTGGCAACGTTGTGTGCGCCAACCGTTGTCCCTGCCGTCCTGCCAGCAGCGATGATCCGCTCCAGCGATTCGTCGATAGTGCGCTGCACATCCGGGTGACCGTCGTTGCCGATGTGGCCCATCGACTGCGCAAGGTCGCTCGGCGCAACGTGGAACACGTCGATGTGATCCACCGCCAGGATCTCGTCAAGGTTGTTCACAGACTCGATGTCCTCGATCAGCACGACGATCATCGTCTGATCGTTCGCCTTAGCGAGATAGTCGCTGACACCGAACGACTGCCTGGGTCCGTACATGCCGCGCCTGCCAACTGGCGCGTACTTCGCCGCCTCTACCACCGCCTTCGCATCTTCAACCGTGTCGACATGCGGCACGACCACGCCCATCGCACCCATGTCCAGCGTCCGGTAGATCGTGCTGTAGTCAGTGCTCTTGACCCTGACTATCGGCGTCATGCCCCAGAGATCAGCCGCACGAGACAGATCGCCGACCGCTGCGAAATCCACTGGCCCATGCTCAGCTTCGAACCAGACCGCATCGATTCCCATGTGGCCTATGAAATCGACGAGGTACGGTGCGTCTGCTCCGGCCAGGCAGGTCACGATCTCGCCCTGAGCGAGCTTCTCTTTGGCCCTGTTCGGCCTCATCTCAGCCATAGATTCGCTCCGTTTCTGGTCTAGCCTGGCCTGGTTCGATTGCCACATCAATGATTGCCGTTCTGACGGCCCGCAAGGATAGCCTGACAAACGAGGCCTCGGCTGAGGCTTTGGCCCGCTGCCCGTTTGTCGTCTTAGCAGTCCACTTCGATCAGGATGACAACATACTTCTCCCTCCCTGGCCAGGGAGGGGGTCAGAGGGTGGGTCGATTTCGTCATGCTGAACTTGATTCAGCATCTCCCTGTGACTGGTTTCAGGAGATTCCGGATCAAGTCCGGAATGACGAGTCGAACATGTCTTTCTCTGAGAGAGGGCAAGGCGACCGCCACCATTTGTCATCCCGACCGCAGCGGAGGGATCTGACCGTACTTCTGCGGCCACCGAGAGATTCTGAATCAACCCGTTCGGCTCCACTCGGGCAGGGACAGAACGACAAAGGAGACCACCCACTCCCTGACCCTCTCCCCTTAAGGGAGAGGGAATAGCTGCATCACTCGTCACAATGCATGCACGGTTAGATCCCTCACATTCGTTCGGGATGACAGGAGGCTGCGGTCGGGATGATAGGAAAGTGGCCGGTCCGGATGACAACTTCCCATGCTCTCACGCTAGCTCAGGCCGAGCGCGGCCAGTGCATCTCCTGTGTCAAGCAAAGCTCCGTTCTGCTGCCACACCTGGTCGCCATTGACCACCACGAACGTCGGCGTTGAGAAAGCGTTGAACCTGCGCATGAGCGGCTGCGAAAGCGGGTCTTGGACATTGAGCTTCAGCACCTCCGCCCTGCCGTCGATCTTCGACTCCAGGCTCCTCACCCTCGGCTGACTGGCGAGGCACAGCGCGCAGCTGTTCGAGAAGAACTCGATGAACACAGGCTGTCCCGATGCCAGGATCTGGTTCGCCTCATCGGTCGATGCCACAGTGCTGTCGCCGGGCCGGATCAGGGCGTATGCGATCACCGCCGCGACGATAACCGCTGTATAGAACGGGAGACGAACTCGCCACCTCTTGATTGGCAGAAGAAACGCCAGCGACAGGAGGAAGAGCGGGAATATTATGAACAGCGAGTTCGAGCTGAGTGTTTCCGTGAATGACAAAGCGGTTTCCAGTGTTTTGCTGCCACGAACGCTGGCCGTTTCAGCGATGGCCCTGCGGAATGTTCATACTCACGCTTGACGCTCATGGATTCGTCTACCTGCATGTAATCAGATGAACAGACTGCTCAAACCGATTCTGAACATCAGCAATGCGCTCGCCAGGGCCATCCTGCGAAGCCGTTTCCACTGGCTGATGAGCCGTAGCGCCGTGCTTCTTGAGATCACCGGACGCCGCAGCGGCAATATCTACCTTGTGCCGGTCAACTACAAAACGTTTAACGGCGGCATCTCGGTCATGACGTATCGTCATCGAAACTGGTGGAAGAACCTGCTCGACTCAGATCGGATTGATATCTACCTGCGTGGCAAGCGTGTGGTAGTTCGCCCCGAGATTGTGACCGATGACATAGAGGCGATCCAGCAGGGACTGCTTGACCGTGGCTGGGCCAGGCGAGTGACCGTTAGGGCAAAGGCGGAAGACAGCATTCTCATCAGGCTGCATCTGCTGAACTAGTCATAGCGGCGTGCCATAACTACTTCAGGTGCTTCAGCAGTCCGTCCGGGTCCGCCCATTCATCAGGCACACGCACCGCCAGCACCTCGCCATCGCACGTCACCTTCTCTTCGAACGAGAACAGTTGAAACGAAAGCACGGTCTTTTTACGGCTTGAGTCGGTGATCTTCGACCGCACAGTGATCGGGCCTGCGACAGGCGTTGGCAGCCTGTAGTTCACGTGCAGTGACCCTGTCGCGTACCAGATCTTCGGACCTTCACCGACCTCACGACCTTCCCTGCGATACGCATCGGCGATCGCGGTGCACACGCAGTGACAGTCGATGACCGAGGCGATGATCCCGCCGTTCATCACATCTGGCGGCATGGCCGCGTGATGCGGCTGTGGCGTAAAGATGCAGACCGACTCGTCGCCGTCCCAGAAGCTCTTGATGCGCAGGCCCTTCTCGTTCCACGCGCCGCACCCAAAGCAGTGGTTGCCGTGGAGGCCGTCCTGGAAGAATGTTCGGTCTGCAGTGGTCAATTCTCAGGCTCCGGGCGACTGGTTCGGTCTTCGGTGTGGCATCAGCCTATATCTCTCCCTGAGCGGGAGAATGTCCGATGCTTCCGGCATGGGCACCGGCGTGCTTCGGATAGCATCTGATCCCACATGAGCCAGACATCGAGCGCGGAGGATAGTCGAATCTCATCGGAGCTATCCGAGTCCCGCGCACGCCGGCGCACACTTCTCACAGTCTCGCTGGCGTCGCTGTTCGGGCTGTCCGTGTGGTTCTCGACGAACGCCATCTCCGACGCGCTTGAGGTCGAGAAATCTCTCTCATCGAGCGATGTGGCGTGGCTGACGATAGCTGTACAGCTCGGTTTCGTGTTCGGCACGCTGGTGATCGCTGCAACGAACCTCGCCGACATCCTGAACGCCCGCACTCTCTTCTTCCTCTCGGCCATCGGCGCAGGGTTGCTGAACCTTCTGGTGATCCCGATCGACGATGTGGGATTCATGATTGCCATCCGATTCGGGACGGGCGCTTTTCTCGGCGGCGTCTACCCGCCGGCGATGAAGGTGCTTTCCGGCTGGTTCCAGAAAGGACGAGGATTCGCTCTTGGCATGATGGTGGGATCGCTGACTCTCGGGTCTGGCTCGCCGCACCTGTTGAGCTCGATCTTCGTTGACAACTGGCAGGCCGTGATCATCGGCAGTTCGACGCTGGCGCTCATTGGCGGAGTGGCGATGCGGCTGTTCGTGAGCGATGGCCCGTACGAGGTTCCTGCTGCGAAGTTCAAACCTTCTTCGATGCTGACGCTGTTCACTAACCGCGGGATGAGGCTGACTCTGCTGGGCTATCTCGGCCACATGTGGGAGCTGTATGCGATGTGGGCGTGGATAGGCGCGTTCATGGCGGTCGTGATCGGTATGCGTCCGCTGATAGGCGATTCGCTGGACCTGGCGAGCGCCCTCACCTTCCTCGTGTTCTTCGTAGGAGCGATCGCCAGTCCGCTGGCAGGGCTGTATGCCGAGCGAATCGGCCGTACCGCGGTGACGAGCATCCTGATGGCGCTATCCGGAGGCGTAGCGGTCTTTATAGGTTTCCTGCCTGTGGAGCTGGCGCCTCTGATCGTGATTCTCGCTTTGGTCTGGGGAGCGACCGTCATCTCGGACTCGGCGCAGTTCTCAACGGCCATGACCGAGCTTTCGCCACCCGAGTATCGAGGCACGATGCTGACGTTCCAGACCGGTCTCGGGTTCCTGCTGACAGCGGGGTCGATATGGCTGGTGCCTGTACTTGAGGACGGTGTGAACTGGGGTGTTGCGTTCGCTGTCCTGGCTGCGGGGCCGCTTGTTGGGACACTGGCGATGCTGCGTTTGCGCGCACTGCCAGAAGCGAAGCAGCTTGCAGGCGGAAATCGCTAGGATCGCGCCTCTGACTGCTGTCCGAGCTCTTCCAGGATCAGGTGTGTGTGGATGTTACGGAGTCTGTCTGCCGTCACATCAGGCATAGAGCTCATCTCCTTGAATGACGGCAGCCAGTTGCCGATGTCGGGCATCGGCCTCTGAAGCTCCTTCAGGTTCCAGAACCTCAGCGAATCCAGTTGCCTGCCTGTCTCTGCTCTGTAGACCTCAAGAAAGTTGTCGGCAGCATCGCGCCACGGCTCGAACCTGTAGTTGACGATGGCGGTGGAGACATCGAGCGCGGGATCGCCGATGCCGATCTCCTCAAAGTCGACGACAGCGACGAGCTTCTGGCCTTGCCAGAGCGTGTTGCCGGGCCAGTAGTCGCCATGCAGGAAGATGTCATCGGTGAGTGGCGTTCGTTCGAACTCAGCCTTCTGAGCCTCCCATGTCTGGCGTCCCAGCGGGTGGGCGGCGATGCGATCGAGCGGCTCAGGCCGAGACATGCGCTCTGTAAACGTTGCGTTGTAGTCGGGGAGTTGCTTGCACAGGTTCTCAGGTGGAGAGATATCGTGGATGCGAACGAGCATCTGTGCGAGTTGATTCGTGTAGTCGACAGGGTCTTCAGGGGCCATCAACGGTGTGCCGTCGATGAAGCTGATCAGGACGGCTGGGTGAGCGAAGATGCGGCCTTCATCAAGCCATAGTGGCTCGGGAGCCGGAATGCCGTTTGCGCGGACAAGACGCAGCACTTCCAGCTCGGCCGCAGAGGCATCGAGAGTGCTATCGCGTGACCATTCGCCGCGCCTGCGCAGGATGACTCGTGTCTGTGCGCTAGATCGCTCCGTCAACTGCAGAACGTCCATCGTGCAGCCAAGACCGCCAAGTATCCGACGCTCGAAGCGCAGCGAGCCACCCGGAACTACCTGCTCCCCAAGCAGCGCAAGCTCTTCGTCTGTTGGCTCAGGCGCATATTCCATCAGGACAGCATATCGACACACAAAAGAAGCGGGGTCGCCCGGTATGGGCAGCCCCGCTTCCAGAGAAATCTCTGCAGCTACATGCTGCGCGGATTAAGCGGCTCGGTGGAATCCACCGTCGTCGTGGTTCGTGATGAACTGCAGCACACGTGCCCGCTTGCGTCCAAGCTCTTCGATCTTGCCTGTTGAGAGCATAGCGTTGAAGCGGTCCTGCCCATCCATACCTTCCGGACAGACCGTAGCGTTCTCGCCGGGCTTCAGCACGATGCCGAACTGGCCGCGGGCAGGAATGATCTCTGGGTTGCTGGAGGTGTTCTGTACGTTGATGAAGGTCATTCTGTTCACTCCCGGACGATTTCCGCTTACTGATCCGGTTGTTTGTGGAGCCGATCTGCGGCCCCGTTGTCTGCGATATGTCCAAGCTATGCGAGCCTCGATCCGACCGGCTCAAAGCTAGCTACACATCGCCGCTGGGTGGAAACCGACACGGCGGTGAGCCGACTGGCTCGTGCGGGTGAGCCTTCAGTGTCACCGTCAGTTTGCACAGTGGGCTGAGTCGCGGGTTTCGCGAAGACGGCACGTTACGCCAGCCGGTGCGATATCAACCATGCGCGTCGCGGGTTTCACGGGGCATCGCTAGTTGTTGGGAGCGCGCATAACGAGTCATTGGGATCATCAGCCGCCAATGGCCCGCGCCACTTGCGCCGATCTGCAGTCGCTGCCAGTATGTCGGCCAGGCAAGTAGTCGCGGAGATGCCCTGATATTGGATTGGAATTCACTTACCGATGTGTCCCTTCCGGCTGTCTACCGACTGACGATGCCGGCGATTGAAGTCGAAACACTTGACGCCGCGGTCCCGAATTCAGTGGTGGCAAGACGGCTTCCAGGCTCAAAGTGCAGATCGAAGTGCGATCTAATGCGAACCTGGTACTCCGCTTTCGAACTCCCCGACTATTGTCACTGCAATTGGGATTCCTTCTCGGACTGCATTGTCCATAGCCCTCACAATCTCACCGGTCCTCCAAACACAGACCGAATCTCGATCGTTGCCATCATCCAAGATGCTGAACTCGCTCTTGATCAAGAAGAATCAGGCGAGCTTGTTACGCTTACCAGCATCGTCCAAAACAGATCACGTGAACTTGCTGTGCTCAACTCAAGTATCGACCCAGACGCTATTGACTGGCCCTCAAAGTTGACTGTGATTTTCCATACCCGACCGGATCACAAAGAGAGATTTTCGGAGCGGCTCACCAATTCGGGTCTCGCTATTCCCGAGATTGCCCTCTAGTGGCCCCAAGACCCGCGCCACTTGCGCCGATCTGCAGTCGCTGCCAGTATGTCGGCCAGGCAGCCACTCACTGACTCACTGAACGGAGACTTCACATGTACGTCGGCACGCAGGTAGCAGCTCGGGACGACCAGGATTTCCAGATGTGGGCGCAGCTAGGCGTCAATAACGTCTGCTCAGATCCCGCCGGCAACCCGCACGACTGGACTCTCGAGGACCTGGTGAAGCAACGTGAGAAGGTGGAGTCGCACGGCATCACGCTGGACATGGTGCAGCTTCCGCTCAGCTCCCGGCCGCTTAACGAGTCGCAGAGCCCGCACATCATGCTCGGCAAGAGCCCGGAGCGCGACCGCGAGATCGAGTCGATCCAGAACCTGATCCGCAACGTCGGTGAGGCCGGGATTCCGGCGGTCAAGTACAACATGAACATCATCGGCATTCCGCGATCGGAGCGCGAAGCAGGCCGCGGCGGTTCGTCGAACTCCACGTTCAGGTGGTCGAAGATGGACCAGGACGCGGCTCCAGGGATGTGGGGCGAGATCGGCGTCGACGAGAACTGGGAGCGAATCGACTACTTCCTCGAGAGAGTGGTGCCGGTCGCCGAAGAGGCGAAGGTGCGACTGGCTTGTCACCCGCACGATCCGTACACACCTCCGGGCTACCTGGGCGTGACGAGGGTGCTTGGCACGGTGGACGGACTGAAGAAGTTTGTGCAGATGCACGAGAGCCCGTATCACGGTCTGAACTTCTGCCAGGGCACGGTGTCAGAGATGCTGGATGATCCGGGCGAGGAGATCTATGACGTGATCCGCTGGTTCGGGTCGCGGGAGAAGATCTTCAATGTGCATTTCCGGAACATCCGCGGCGGCAAGCTGAACTTCATGGAGTCGTTCCCGGACGAGGGCGCAGTCAACATGTTCAAGGCGGCGCAGACGTACCAGGAGGTTGGCTACAAATACATGCTGATGCCCGATCACGTGCCGCAGATCGATTCTCGTGATCCGTCAGGCACGGCGTTCGCTTTCTGCTACGGCTACATCACGGCACTGCTGCAGGCGCTGAATGAGCCAAGAGCCCAGGGCTGGATCTTCAAGGAGATGCCAGGGGAGTAGGGGCAAGCACGCTACAGGGACCGGTTTCCTGTGTTCGACGGAGAGGGGCTGCCTTCTCCCTCCCTCTTGAGGGAGGGAGTCAGAGGGTGGGTCGGACTTCGTCATGCTGAACTTGATTCAGCATCTCCCTATGACTGGTTTCAGGAGATTACGGATCAAGTCCGGAATGACGAGAACACGACCTTTTGTCATCCCGACCGCAGCAGAAAAATCTGACCGTTTCGCCCAGCCACCAGGAGATTCTGAATCAAGTTCCGAATGACAGGGCCATCCTCCCTCCCATCTTGGTAGGGAGTTAGAGGGAGGGCTATTCGTCTTGAGAGAACAGCCTGCCCATGTGAGCACGAACTACCCACACCCCAACCCTCTCCCTTGATAGGGAGAGGGAATAGCTACGACACTTGTCACAATGCGTGAACGGTCAGATCCCTCGGCTTCGCTCGGGATGACAAAAAGCACAAAAACCCTGCTCAAGCCTTCGGGGCTGATCCTTCGGCTATGGCCAGTTCGGGCGCGGGCTGAACCTCAGGAGCCAGTTGACGGTAGCGCGGGACGCCGATGATCAGCGCTGCGCCAACTCCGACCGCCATGCTGATCCACAGCGCAAGGTCGTAGTTGCCATCGACATCGAACACTCGGCCAGCGACCCACACACCTGTCGACGCACCCACCGGCATGATGGCGAATATCGCGCCGTAGACCGTGCCAAGCCTCCGCAGTCCAAACTGGTCTGCGGTCACCGCGCCAGTGAGCGAGATGGCGGATGTCCACGAGGCTCCGATGATCATCACGCCGATCGTCGCCACGAGCAGCGAATCGGCCATTAGCAGGACGCCATAACCAGCGCCTCTGAATGCGTATGACAGCGCCAGCATCGGACGCTTCCCGCGTCTGTCGGCAAAGTACCCAAAGGTGAGAGCGCCGATGATGCTCATAGCGCCAACCGAAGCGAGCGAGCTGGCGCCAGCGATGGACCCTGCGCCGAGTCCTGTGGCAAAGGCCACGAAGTGGGCATTCACGAAGCCCATTGTGTAGCCTCAGGTGAAGAAGCCCGCTGTGAGCCCCCAGAACATCGGTGTTCGAACGGCCTGGCTCAGCGCCATCCCGTCGTTCGGCGCCCACATGCAGATCGGACCGTCGTCCTTCGATCGTTGCGGCGGCGGCTCGAACGGCTCATTTTCCTCGTCGACAACTCCGCCTGCCCGCCTGCCAAACCACTTGCTGAGCAGCAGCGACGACAGCGGCAGGATGATGATCAGGATTACTACGCCGAGAACCACGTATGCGCTGCGCCATCCGCTGAGTGTCAGCGCAACGGCAGATAGCGGGACGAGCGCCGTTTCTCCGATAGCCGAGCCACTTCCGGC
>JANQIZ010000278.1 GCA_028281895.1 Dehalococcoidia bacterium | reverse complement strand
TGCGTATATACGCATCAGCGCCGGGCTGTCCCTGGCTGCACTTGCCGGATTCCTGACAATCGATGGCCTGATCCCCGGGCTTTTCTTCCTCGGGCTGCTCGGGCTCTTGAGCTCAGGCTGGTACTCGGTGCTGCAGGCTGGTCTCTACTCCGAGTTGCCAGGACGAAGCGGGACAGTGGTGGCGATCGGCGCACTCTCAGGCCTGCTTACAAGCGCTCTCCCGCTTGGCATTGGATTGGCTGCCGGTGCCGTGGGATTGAAAGCAGCTTTCTGGATCCTTGTCGCCAGCCCTGTTCTACTGCTTGTCGGCTTCCCGAACAACACCGGCCGAACCGATCCTCTGACTGGCTCTTTATCACTGGAGTAATATCCGACCGATGCTTATCCGCTCGCTAACACAGTTGATCCAGGTTCTCGCAGCTTGAGCGCGCCTGCCAGCGCTCCCACGACCAGAGACCCGTACGCCAACAAGTGGAAGGCGTACACGGCCATTGCCATCTCGTTCTTCACGATGGTGATGAGCATGTCGATGGTCTTCCTGGCACTGGAGAGCATCGCAGACGACTTTGGTGTGACGCTCCGCGCCGTGGCATGGGTCGTCATAGCGCAGGGACTGACCATCAGCGCGTTGATGCTTCCGATGGGGCGTCTGGGCGACATCATCGGGCGCAAGAGAGTTCACCTGATCGGCCTGGTCTTCTTTGCAGGTGGCGCAACGTTCACTGCTCTGGCGCCAGCATTCGGACTCCTAATCGTGTCGCGCGTCGTGATGGCAATCGGCAACTCGATGACGCAGTCAGTCGGCACAGCGATGGTCATCTCAGTCTTCCCGCCCGAAGAGCGCGGCAAGGCGATCGGCAGTCAAACGACCGCGGTAGCGGTAGGCGGCGCGGTTGGGCCAGTCGTAGCGGGTGTGATGCTGCAGTTCTTCGCCTGGGAGTCACTGTTCTGGATGCTGATCCCACCGATCGCCCTGGCGTTTGTGGCGAGCTACGTGGTTCTCGACGAGAACATCGTCAGCCAGCGACGCCCAGGAGATCAGCGAAGTTTCGACTGGATCGGCGCAGTTCTTTCTTCTGTAGTCATCGTGCTTGGTGTGCTGGTGATCAACAATCCGCTGGCTGAAAGCTGGACCTCGCCGATCATGGTGGGCGGCCTGCTGCTGACATCGACACTGTTCGCTGCGTTCGTCGCATGGGAGTTGAAGACACCCGCGCCGATGCTCCAGCTGCGCATGTTCAAGAACCGCGTCTTCAGCATGGCGGTGATGAC
Source organism: Dehalococcoidia bacterium (assembly GCA_028281895.1). Lineage (GTDB taxonomy): Bacteria > Chloroflexota > Dehalococcoidia > Lucifugimonadales > Lucifugimonadaceae > JAJCYX01. Next base: position 2,947 of record JANQIZ010000278.1, on the reverse strand, counting down.
CCGGTTCCTGGGATTCCTTGGCACTACGGCCGTGAGGTTCCTGATGCCGATCTACCTCATCAGCCTGCGCGGACTGGAGGAGCTTCAGGCTGGCGGGATACTGCTTCTGACCTCGCTCGGAATGGCGATAGCCGCTCAGAGCGCGGGCAGGCTTGCAGACCGCTTTGGCGAGAGGCCGTTTGGCGTGGCAGGTTTCGCTCTCCTCGTCGCCACCAGCATCGGCTTCTGGCTGGCGGCAGAAGACACCTCGCTCTGGATAGTCTCATCGATCCTGTTCGTGAACGGGCTCGCTATGGGCCTGTGGAACGTGCCGAACAACAGCATCATCATGGGATCGGTCTCACGAGCCAACTTCGGAGTGGTCGGGGCATTCACCAATCTCACGCGGAACATTGGCAACGTCACCGGGCAGGCTGTCGCTGCCGCGGTGGTTGTCGGGATCATGGCATCACAGGGATTCGACATTCCGCTCAGCGACATCGATGTGGTCGAAGGCGCCGGTCCAGCCTTCGTGGACGGGTGGAAGGCAGCATTCGTGCTTGTGACCGGCTTCTCCGGCCTCGGGCTACTGCTTTCATACATCACCAGGCCGGAACGCAGAGCGGAACTCGAACCTGCAGCGGACGCTGGTCAGGAACTGAAGAAGCGCTCGGCATCATCTACTGGATAGAAGCCGAGCGTCTCGTTCGTCTCCCGCATGTCGAAGATGCGGCGGCCGTTGTTGCTGATGATGTACGCCACTGTGAATTCGCGCTCAGTCTCCAGCGCAAGAGAGAACGCTTCGACAAGGTCTCGCCGACTGAGGAACATCGCTCTTACGTAGTCCTCAGACGGTGTGCCTGCTGCCGTGAGAGGTGTGTCTTCGTCACCGATCGCGCCGATCCGCATCGCCACAAACTTCACCCCGTGATGGCGAGCAAACAGCCGACCGTAGATCTCACCGGTTGCCTTCGATGCGCCGTAGATAGAACTCGGATTGAAGTAGTCGCCCAGCCTGAGCATCACATGCTTCGACATGTCGAGCTCATCCGGCGAGTCGGTCATCGTTTCGCCGTGCTGCGTATGGTTAGTGCTGGCGAACACGACCTTGCCAACGCCTGCTCTCCGAGCTTCCTCAAGCACATTGAAGGTGCCGATGATGTTGTTGTTTAGCATGCTCTCCCAGCTACCAGAAGGACTGGGATCGCCGGCAAGGTGAATGACGGCATCGAGACCGGTAAAGACGCCACTCATCGCGTCGGCGTCCGAGATGTCGACGACCGTTGATTCGAACTCCTGCTCTGTCAGAGTGAATGAGTGGATTTCGTGCCGGTCACCGAGGCCGGCCCTGAGAAACCCGCCAATCCGTCCTTCTGCTCCTGTGATGCCAACCTTCATCATTCAACTCCTGTGGATCAGCCACTCTTCATGCCTGGCACGACTCTGCGAGGCCAGTAGTCTAGCCATTTAAACGACGCATGCGAATCAGTCGGCGATGGTGGGAGCAGATTTTGGCATCGAAATCGCGTCAGGGCATTCTGCTCCACCTCAAGATTCGTTTTCGAAGCCTTCTTCCAGGGCATCCAGCAGTATCTTCATCGCGGGCGGAAACTCCAGCGGCTGGGCTTTAGTGAGGCCCATGATGTCGGCAAGCGCGCGCAGAGCTGAGACACGAGAGCTTTCCGATCCGTCACCGATGGCGATGCGCCAGAGCTCGCTTTTGATCTCATCTCCACTTGGAACATGGACTGGCCGCTCTGTCTTGCCTTCAGCCTGGAGCGATACTGCGCTTTGATCAGGACCGACCGATGCACGCGACCGCGCTCTGTTGCCGTTCGAGCCTGTGCCTGATTTGCCAGTCATACTGTTGCCGATATTCGCTGGTGACGACGTTGATGTGAGCTAACAGATGATGCGTATTCACTACGCGGCATACAAGCCCGCAATGTCAGCCGAGACTATGACTGCCCTGCACCAACAATGAACCGAAAAGGAACTCAACATGGCTCAACAGGTCAATAGCCTTCATGGAGGGGTGGCGCTGGTCACCGGTGGTGGCAGAGGTATCGGCAGGTCGATAGCGCTGGGTCTGGCAGCAGCCGGGGCTGATGTGTGCGTGATGGCGCGCACCGAATCGGAGATCAGGAAAGTCGCCGAAGAGATTGCGGCGCCTGGACGACAGACACTGGCGATTCAAGCCGATGTGACCGATCCCATATCGGTGGAGCAAGCCGTCGATGAGTTCTCGAAGGCGTTCGGCAGGCTGGACGTGCTTGTAAACAATGCGGGCGGCGCCACTGACCGATCCGGGATGATGAGCTCGGGTATCGATGACTGGCTGGCAGCCGTTCGACTCAATATCGACAGTGTGTTTCTGATGAGTCGGGCATTCGTGCCGATCATGGCCGAAGACGGTGGCGGCAAGATCATCAATGTCGGCTCTGGCATGGGTCACAGTCCCGGTGCCGCCAACTCCTCGTACAGGGTCGGCAAAGCGGGATCGTGGATGCTCACACGATGCATGGCGGAAGAGCTGTGGGAGCAAGGCATAGAGGTGAATGAACTGGTGCCCGGGCCAGTCGCGACCGATGCGACGAGCGACATCATGAAGGTCGGCGGACCCCCACCATTCGCGCCAAGCGAGAGAGTGAAGACCCCGGATGAAGTCGCCCCGCTCGCAGTCTGGCTTGCATCACAGCCTGCCGGTGGCCCCACGGGACAGTCGTTCAGCCTGGCCAGACGCCCCCTATAGCTCAGGCTTTTCGCCCAATCTCTTCCTGCTATATGATTAACCGACAGGTTAAATAACCAAGCTTAGATGAGAGCAGAACAATGAGCGAAGTGCGATTTCCGAGTGAGAGCGCTGCCTATCGCGAGGCGCGTCAGAGCCTCCTCGAGTCCGAGATTCAACTGCGGGAGATGGTCGAGAAGGTGGCTGCGCAGCGTCGAGAGCTTCCAGTTGGCGGTG
>JANQIZ010000214.1 GCA_028281895.1 Dehalococcoidia bacterium | reverse complement strand
CTGGAGACAAGGTCAAGGTCTCGGGCGTTTCCAAGGGAAAAGGCTTCGCTGGCGGTGTTCGCCGATACGATTTTGCAGGCGGTCCAAAGACACATGGTCAATCGGACCGTCACCGGGCTCCAGGTTCCGTGGGAGCAGGCAGCTCGCCGGGGCGCACATGGCCGGGGACGAAGATGGCGGGCCACTATGGCTCTGTGAGCATTACGCAGCGGGGTCTGAAGGTCATCCTTTCCGATCACAAGCAGAATCTCCTGTTGATTAGCGGCTCCGTGCCGGGGCACAAGAACAGCGTTGTGAGAATCGAGAAGCAAGCTTAGTTCGATGGAATTACAGGTAAAAGACATAGCCGGCAAGGTTGTCGGAAACGTTGAGGCTGACGACGCCGTTTGGGCGGCGGAGCCTAACGACGCCCTGTTGCACCAGGCTGTCGTCGCTCAGCGAGCGAATCGACGCCAGGGCACGCAGGACACGCTAACCCGTGCAGAGGTCAACTACTCGACTGCGAAGCTGCACCGGCAGAAGGGCACCGGCCGCGCACGTCTTGGCAGCCGCAAGTCACCGAACCTCAGGCACGGAGGTGTCGCTCACGGCCCTCACCCCAGGAGCTACAGGCAACGGCTTCCAAAGAAGATGCGACGCCAGGCTCTTCGCACAGCGCTTGCCAACCATGTTCGAAGCGAGTCGCTGGTCGTCATTAACGACATCGAACTTGAAGGACCGAAAACAAAGTCGATCCTCGATATGGTCGATGCGCTGGAACTTAACGGACGCACACTCATCGTTACAGCAGAGAAGAACGAGACCGTACTCACATCCTGCGCCAATGCCCGGAATGTGAACGTGGTTGAGGCACGCAATCTGAGTGCGCTGGCAGCTACCTCTTTTCCGAACCTCGTTCTCACAGAGGAAGCCCTGAAGGCTGTTGACAGCCTCTGGGGACAGGGAGCACAGGCATGAAGCTTTCCAACGTTCTGCGTGCTCCAGTAGTGACTGAGAAGTCGACCCTCCTGCAGGAGAGCGGCAAGTACGTCTTCAAGGTTGACCTGAAGGCGACGAAGCATGACATCAAGCGTGCGATTGAGGCCGCGTTCGATGTTCAGGTGACTTCTGTCAATACGCTTCGAACTCACGGCAAGGTCAAGACCTACGGCCGTAACAGGTCCAAGCAGCCTGACACCAAGAAGGCAATCGTCACCCTGGCGGCAGGTGAGTCGATTCAGATATTTGAGGGTGCCTAGAGCATGGGACTCAAAGAGCTAAAGCCAACAACGCCGGGTCGTCGCGACGCAGTCGTCGATGACTTCAGCGACATAACCAGGTCAAAGCCTGAGAAGTCGCTGCTGGCTCCTATGAAGAAGTCGGGTGGGCGCAACCATCACGGCCGTGTGACCACGCGCCATCGCGGAGGCGGCCACAAGCGTCGCTACAGGATCGTCGATTTCAAGCGTGACAAGGCGGGTGACGCCACAGTCATGTCGATTGAGTACGACCCAAACAGGACCGCTCGGATCGCCCTGGTGCGATACGAAGACGGAACGAAGCGATACATTGTTGCGCCTGAAGGCCTGACGGTTGGCTCCGTGATTCGCAGCGCTGAGTCGGGCGCAATCTCAACTGGCAATGCAATGAAGCTCGGAAGCCTGCCGACTGGCACGACGGTTCACAACCTGGAGACTCACCCGGGGCGCGGCGGCCAGCTGGTCAAGTCTGCCGGGGTTTCGGCCCAGGTTATGGCACACGAGGGTGAGTACACGCTGGTTCGACTGCCTTCGGGAGAGATGCGCCAGCTTCTGAGTGAGTGCATGGCGACGGTTGGCCAGGTATCGAACCCGGACCACAAGAACACTAAGCTGGGCAAGGCTGGCAGGAACCGGCACCGCGGTCGCAGGCCGCAGGTTCGAGGTTCAGCAATGTACCCGGCTGCACACCCGCACGGTGGTGGTGAAGGTCGAGCTCCCATTGGCATGGCGGGGCCGAAGACGCCATGGGGCAAGCCTGCGCTCGGCTACAGGACGCGCAAGAACAAGAGGACGGACAAGTTCATCCTGCGTCGCAGGTACCAGCGATAGCAGCTGACGAAAGACAGATATGAGCAGGTCGATCAAAAAGGGCCCATGGGTCCACCCGAAGCTGATGAAGAAGGTCCTGGCTGCGCAGCAGTCCGGTGGCCGCCAGGTCATCCAGACGTGGTCGCGCTCATCGATGATCATGCCGGAGATGGTGAATCTCACGATCGCTGTGCATAACGGCAAGCAGCATGTGCCTGTGCTGGTGACGGAGAACATGGTGGGCCATCGACTGGGAGAATTCGCAGCAACACGAATGTTCCGTGGCCATCGCTCGGACCGATCGACACGGTAGTAGCCAGATGACAATCGCACGATCCAAAAACATAGGCGTATCGCCATACAAGATGAGGCGGGTTATCGACCAGGTTCGCGGTGTGACGATCGCGGAGGCCGAGAACCGGCTTATGTACATGACCAGTCCGGCCGCGCAGGTCGTTCTCAAGGTCGTGCGGTCGGCTGCTGCCAACGCCGAGAACAACGACTACTTGAACCGCGATGCGCTCAAGATCGTTCGCATACAGGCTGACCAGGGACCTGTGCTCAAGAGATATATACCGAAGGCTCGTGGCCGGGCAGGCGCTCGTAACCACCCTATGTGCCATCTGACAGTTGAAGTCGCAGAGGCGAGGAACGACTAATGGGACAGAAAACCCACCCAATCGGATTCCGCCTTGGTGGCGTGATGGACTGGCAGGCCCACTGGTTCGCAGCCCGTGGCGGCGAGTACAAGAGGCTGATCGCCGAAGACCACTCGATCAGGAAACTGATCAATGATCAGTTCGGTGAGAGCGGCGCGATCTCCAAGATCGAGATCGAGCGCGGACCCCAGGACCTCGTTGTGACGATCAATACCGCACGTCCGGGAATCATCATCGGCCGCGGCGGACAGCGGGTCGACGAGCTACGCGGCGAACTCGAAAAGCTAACTGAGCGCCGAGCCCGCTTGAATATCCAGGAAGTCAGACAGCCAGAGCTGGATGCAGCTCTTGTTGGCCGGAGCATCGCCGAGCAGATCGAGCGCCGTGTCGCCTATCGGCGTGCGGTACGGCTTGCCATGCAGCGGACAACGCAGGCAGGCGCCAAGGGCATCAAGGTGGTGGTCTCCGGCAGGCTGGGCGGCGCTGACATCGCTCGCACAGACAAGCAGATGGAAGGCCAGGTGCCGCTCCACACGCTTAGAGCCGAGATCGACTACGCGATATCTGAGGCTCGTACCACATATGGCACGATCGGCATCAAGGTCTGGGTCTACAAGGGCGATATCGTTCCTTCCGCTGAGAACTTGAGAGCGCGCTCGATGGCGAGGCTCTCACTCGGCACAGCGCCTGAGCAGCAGCGAGCCGGTGGCGAAGAGCAGGGCGGCGGAGACTCTGCGCCGCGTCGACGAGGCGGTCGAGGCAGAGGGCGTGCTCGCAACTCTGGCCAGACCGCACAGCAGAGCTCAGACTCCAAGGGCGGTGAGAGCAAAGACAGCGCTGCTTCGGAGGAGAGCAAGTAATGCTTCAACCTCGACGAACAAAATTCAGGAAGCAGCATCGCGGCAGGATGAAGGGCGCACGCACCGTGGGCTCCACCTTGGCGTTCGGTGACTACGGTCTGAAAGCGATCGGACCCGGCTGGGTCAGTGCTCGACAGATCGAAGCTGCAAGGCGAGCCGCATCAGGATATGTCCGGCGTGGCGGAAAGATCTGGATACGGGTATTCCCGGACAAGCCGGTTTCCGCAAGACCAGCCGAAACCCGGATGGGTGGCGGCAAGGGCGCTGTTGACCACTGGGTAGCGGTCGTTCGCCGTGGCCGAATGATGTACGAAATGTCAGATGTGCCGGAAGAAGTGGCGCGCGAGGCGCTCAGAAGGGCTGCGAGAAAGCTCTCTGTGCCCACCACGATTGTCACTCGGCAGGACTCGCTGTAGACAGGCTATGCGAATCAACGAAGTACGAGAAATGAAGAACGACGAGCTGCAGAATGAGCTCGATAACCAGGAGCGGGCGCTCATGAACCTGAAGTTCAGAAGCGCCACGATGCAGCTTTCCGATTTTTCGGAGATCCGCAAGACGCGGAAGGCCATAGCGCGCATTCACACAGTATTGCGTGAGCGCGAGATCGTTGCTGAGCTGGATAGCTCGGAAGGACAGGTGGAGTAGCTTGGCAGGCACTCGCAGAAGGCAAGTTGGCACGGTTCTGAGTGACAAGAACGATCAGACGATTGTCGTCGGCGTTTCCTGGCTTCAGCGGCACCGGGTTTACAAGAAGAACAGGCGTCGTCTGACGAAGCTCGTGGCCCACGACGCGGCCAACGCGGCTTCCATTGGTGACCGCGTTCTGCTGGAAGAGGCGCGCCCGATTTCGCGCACAAAGCGATGGCGGCTGGTTGAGATCGTCCAGAAGGTCGATGTCGCCGAAGTGCAGCCGGAAGAGATTGACCGCATGCCGGGCGAGACGCTCGGCGGTGACAGTGAGGCAGACGAGGAATAGCTCAACGAGCTTGAACTGAGATGATTCAACGAGAGTCGAGACTAAAAGTAGCTGACAACTCCGGCGCACGCGAGGTGCTTTGCATCAACATCGTCGGTGGTGGCTCGCGCAAATCTGCCTCGCTGGGTGATGTGATCACATGCACGGTGAAGGACGCCCTGCCGGGCGGAACCGTTCGTATGCACCAGGTCGTTAAGGCCGTGATCGTGCGAACGGCAAAGGAGATCCGGCGCAGGGACGGTTCTTACATCCGCTTCGATGACAACGCCTGCGTGGTGATCGGCGATGACAACAACCCTCGTGGCACCAGGATCTTCGGTCCGGTCGCCAGAGAGCTTCGCGATAAAGAGTTCATGCGCATCATTTCCCTGGCCCCGGAGGTGCTCTAAGCATGGCTCAGCGAATCAAGAAGGGTGACACGGTGCTGGTGATCTCAGGCAAAGACCGCGGAGTGCGCGGTGAGGTCATCAGAGTGGAGCCTAAGAAGGGCGTGGCCGTTGTCGAAGGCGCCAACGTAGCCACCCGCCATGTGAAGCAGCAGCAGGGTGTGACCCAGACCGGGATCATCCACGGTGAGATGCCAATCAAGCTCAGCAAGCTGATGCTCGTCGATAGCGACACTCAGCTCGCTGGTAGAGCCCAGTTCAAGTTCCTGGAGGACGGACGAAAAGTCCGGGTAGTCAAGCGTGGCAAACGCTCCTGAAGAAGAAGTGAAGAACGAGGCCGAGACGGCTGACGACTCTGCAGCAGCAGAAGAGTCTTCTGAATCGAAGCCAAAGGCAGCAGCCAAGAAACCGGCTCGACGGACCCGGGCATCTTCGTCGCGGTCTTCGAAATCTACGGCGAAGAAACCGGCCGCAGAGAAGAGCACGGCAAGCAAGGCCGCGCCTGTAACCGCAGGCAATGTGCCGCGGATGCTCGATAGCTACAGGACCGAGGTTCACCCCGTCCTGATGCGTGAGTTCGGATACGACAACGTGATGCGGGCCCCGCGACTTTCAAAGCTCGTCGTCAACATCGGTCTCGGTGAAGCGCTGACCTCTTCGAACGCTCTGAACGCGGCGATGGGGGATCTTGCGATCATCACGGGTCAGAAGGCGCGAGAGAACCGGGCTCGGAAGTCAATCGCCACGTTCAAGCTGCGCGAAGGCCAGGCGATTGGCGCATCGGTGACTTTGCGTGGCATTCGAATGTGGGACTTCTTTGACCGGCTGGTCAACATCGCTCTGCCGAGAGTGAGAGACTTCCGAGGAGTGCCGAGGCATTCGTTCGATGGCCGAGGGAACTACACGCTGGGTCTTTCTGATCAGGCTGTATTCCCTGAGATTGACTACAATCAGATCGACAGGCTGCGCGGGCTGCAGGTCATCATGGTGACAAGTGCCCGCACAGATGAAGAAGGACGCAGGCTGCTGGAGCTCATGGGCGTTCCGTTCGTGAGGCTGGATGATCCACGGCTCGTAGGAGTCTAGTTTCGAGATATGGCTAAGAAATCAGCTGTTGAAAAGAACAACCGGCGCAAGCGAATGGTCGAGAAATACGGACCAAAGCGCGCTGAATTGAAGGCGATAGCCGAAGACCTTGGCCGCCCGGTTGAGGAGCGGATGCAGGCGCGGCAGCAGCTAGCCCAGCTTCCGTTGAACTCGAGCCCGGTGCGTGTCCGCAACCGGTGCGAGATCACCGGCCGGCCGCGCGGATACCTGCGCTTTTTTGGACTTTCAAGGATCGCTGTGCGTGATCTTGCCCTGCAGGGACAGTTGCCCGGCGTGCGCAAAGGCAACCACTAGGCGCTCTTAACGCGGAGACAGATTTGCCTGTTACAGATCCAATTTCAGACATGCTGACGAGGATTCGCAACGCGGTCCAGGTTCGCCACGAATCGGTGGATGTTCCTGCATCGCGCATGCGCGGAGACCTGCTCACCCTCATGAAGTCCGAAGGCTTCATCAAAGGGTTCGAGAAAGTTGAGCGTACAGCTAAGAAGCCGGAATCGTTCCGCGTCAGCCTCAACTATTACGACGACCGTGAGCCGGTCATCCAGGGCCTTAAGCGGGTCAGCACACCTGGACTGCGCGTATATGTCGGCAAGAACGAGATCCCTCGTTACTTTGGAGGCCTTGGAGTGTCATTCATGTCCACTCCCAAGGGCGTAATGACGGGGCGAGAGGCTCGCAGGTCTGGAGTTGGCGGAGAACTGCTCTTTTACGTCTGGTAGGCGTGACTGGAACGAGATATGTCAAGAATTGGACTTACACCCATAACGGTTCCATCTGGTGTTGATGTGAAGATCAACGACCAGAATGTTTCCGTGAAGGGAAAGCTTGGACAGCTTGAGCGAAACTTCTCCTCTAAGGTTGCAGTTAAGCAGGACGGTGACGTGATCACCGTTTCTCGCTCAGACGATGCACCTGAGAGCCGCTCACTGCACGGTTTGACTCGCAGCCTGCTTAACAACATGGTTGTTGGAGTCAGCGAGGGATTTGAGAAGCGCTTGCAGCTCGTTGGCACGGGTTACCGCGTCCAGCAGCGAGGCAAGGGAATCGAGTTGAGCCTGGGCTTTTCTCACACGGTTCCAGTTGAGCCGCTTGGCACTAACTCCCTCAAGACCGAAGGGCAGGGAATGGTGATCGTGAGCGGTCCTGACAAGGAGCTGGTTGGCGAGCAGGCAGCCAGGATTCGCAAGCTGCGAAAGCCGAATGCCTACTCAGGCAAGGGAATCATCTACGAGGGCGAAGTCGTTCGCAGGAAAGCCGGTAAGGCTGCGGGTAAGGGAGTCTAGCGAATGGCAAGCAGAAGATTTGATCCGGGCAGACGCTCGATTCGGCATCGCCGGGTGCGCAAGGCGCTCTCTGGAACGCCTGAGCGTCCCAGGCTCTCAGTGTTCCGCTCCAACAAGCAGATCTACGCCCAGGTGATTGACGATGTTGCTGGCACGACGCTTGCGGCTGCCAATAGCATCGAAACCGGCGCAGGTGATGACAAGAGCGGAACCGCAACGCTTGTTGGCGAAGCGATCGCCAAGAAGGCAAGTGCTGCAGGCGTTAAGCAGGTCGTATTCGATCGGGGCGGATATAAGTACCACGGCCGTGTGAAGGCTCTCGCTGAGGCCGCACGGTCCGAAGGACTGGATTTTTAGATGGTTAGCCAGAGGCAGGACAGAAGAGGCGGCCGAGGCCGTCGGGACGATCAGGAAGATTCAGCCTACGTTGAGCAGGTTGTGAAGATTCGGCGCGTCTCGAAGGTTGTCAAAGGCGGCAGGAACCTGACGTTTAACGCTATGGTGGTTGTTGGCGATGGCGCCGGCAATGTCGGCATCGCACTTGGAAAGTCGGGAGCGGTGCCCGATGCGGTTCGCAAGGGCACAGCCAACGCTCGCAAGGCGATGGTGCCGGTTGTGCTGAAGGACACCACGATCCCTCACGAAGTCACATATCGCTACAGCGGATCGTCCGTGCTCCTCAAGCCAGCAGCTCCCGGTACCGGTGTGATTGCAGGCGGTGGCGTGCGTGCGGTCCTTGAGGCCGCCGGAGTGAAGGACGTTCTGACCAAGTCTTTTGGCTCCACAAACGCTATCAACGTAGTGAAGGCAACGCTTGAGGCTCTCAAGTCGCTTCGAAACCCTGAGACCGAGATTGCGCGCCGCAAGGCGGCTGCATCCGAAGCGTAGACAGGCAGGGTGATCGCTGAATGACGAAGCTACGTATAACTCAGCTCAAGAGCGCTATTGGCACGACGCCTCGCCAGCGCGCCACACTTAAGGCGCTGGGTCTCAAGCGCATCAGGCACCAGGTCGTACAGGACGAGACTCCTGCAATCGCCGGGATGCTGAAGAAGGTTGGCCACCTGGTTCAGGTTGAAGCCGAGAAATAACCGCGCCATATCATGGCGTTCGAGAATCAAAGCAAAGAGATGACAGGACTTCACGAACTAAAACCCGCACCAGGG
>JANQIZ010000159.1 GCA_028281895.1 Dehalococcoidia bacterium | reverse complement strand
ATTAAGAGAGCGCGCCCGATAAGTGCGCGTCTGATTCAGCACAGACCGGCACTCGTTTTCGACCTTCCTCGCTCCGGTGTCCCATCTGCCGCAGCCGGTCTTCCAGATCGGCTTCTTAGACAAGATTAGAGATCTCCAATGCCTGTCCAAGGTGCTTTGAATGACTGTCGCCTAGCCTCGACAGCAACGACAAATCAGCACCTTTTTCGGTGGCAGACAAGTGAAACCGACAACTCGAAAAACGACATGGCTGCTGTTCGCGCTCGTCGCCATAACAATGACTGCGGTGATCGCCTGCGGTAGTGATTCAGCGCCTGGCGCGTCTGGCTCATCCGGGGAAGGCACGGCTTCCTCGGGTATCGCATCCGGGTCCGCAGCCAGCGATACGCAAGGCGAACCAGAGCAGTCAGCGGCAGGCGGACTGGATTCCGCTTGCGTGGAGCTGGTGCTCGGAAGAGCAGCCACAAGCTTCACGGATATCACGGACGCCGAGCGCACCCGGATCTTCGAGCAATGCTCTACCGCTGGCCCCGGCCAGCCCGGATCACGGCTGGCAGCGGGATTCGATGTGGAATGCATCGAGGGTGTCGTCGGTGAGACCGAGACTGACTTCTCGCAACTAAACCCTGAGCAGCGGCAGGCGGTGTTCGAGGAGTGCGGCGGCGGAGACTTCGGAGGCCAGCAGTTCCCGGGCGGCGCCAGACCTGCTGGCGGGGCCGGGGCAGCCACAGAAGGGCTGGCCAATCTGCTCCAAAACGAATGCGTGCAAGACGCTATCGGCCGACCAGTGACCGATCCCTCTGAGCTCAACCAGCAAGAGATATTCACCGCAATCCAGCAGTGCTCGGAATCGCTTCAGCTTCCAGCAGGAGGCTTTGGCGATCGCGGTGGATTTGGCGGAGGCGCCGGTGGACCGGGTGGTTTCGGCCGCCCACCTCGCGCTTCGGGTAACTAGGACACAGAACATGAGCGCCATCAGGTCAATACTCGACTCATCCAAACGGCGGCCATTCCGCACCGGCATGATCGCCTTAGTCACTGCGGTCGTGATCGCAGCGGCCGCTTTCATAGCAGTGCTTCTGCTGGACGACGACTCGCAGGCTGGAGCACAGTCAGCGGGCACGGAGATCGAGTTCACAGTCGAACGCGGGAGCATCACCACATCGATCTCAGTCGGCGGAACCACTGCCTTTCCTGAGAGATCCGAGTTGAGCTTCGAAGCAACAGGCACAGTGGGTGAAGTGCTCGTCACAGACGGTCAATCGGTGGAAGCCGGGGACCCGCTCGTCTCGCTTGATGAATCGACCATAGCGGGCCTGAGCGTCGACCTCGCTACTGCACGTGCGCGGCTTGCCAGTGCCGAGACTGCGCTGGCGATTATCGAGCCCGGCGCTTCACAGCGGGCCGAGGTCGCCTCAGCAGAAGTGGCGCTGGCAAACGCAGAGCTGCAGGTTGTCGAAGCTGAAAAAGCGCTTCAAGACCTGCTCTTCGCAGGTGAGCTCAACGGGCCTGATATCCAGGCGGCACAGGAAACGGTCGAGCTTGCTGAGCGGGATCTCGAATCGGCGCTCGCAGACCTGTCGGAGGTCCAGGATTCAGAAGCGCTGGTCACCGCCAGGGACGCAGCAGAGACAGCGCAGCAGGCGTACGAAGACGAACTGCTGCGATGGCTGGGGGTCGCGCCGGAGGGATACGAGGGCCAGACGCTCGACGAGATCCTGGCTGGCTGGGACGTAACGCTTGCGGAGATCTACACGACGCACTCCGCTGCTCATGCGCTGACTGAGACGCCGTGGTCAGACAACCTGGAGACTCCGTGGAACGACGCCGTCGTCTGGCTGTGGACAAACATGTCATTCAACGTGATTGATGCGGAGGCGACCGACCGGTCGTCTATCAGTTCGGTGCTGACGCCTCTTGTAGAGATCGAGGCGGCATACGAGGCTCATTCAGCGGCACAGGACGTGCTGGCAACAGCGACATCCAACGCTTCAGACAGTCAGCTGGCTGCGGAAAGGACGGTTCAGAGAGCCGAAGAAGAGCTCGATCTGGCACGCGAAAGCCTCTCGACACTCTCCGACCCGTCGACTCTGCGCACACGAGAGGCTGCTCTTGAAGAGGCGATTGCGAAGCGGGATGAGGCACAGATCACGCTGGATGGCGCGCTCACGAACGCAGATATCGACTTGCAGCAGGCGCAGGCAAACCTCGATCAGGCTGAACAGGACGTGATAGCCGCCACCTCTGCGCTGGAGCTGGCGACCCTGACATCGCCGATCTCCGGCACAGTGCAGGCCGTCAACGTAGAGGTTGGAGACACCGTCACCCCGAACACCATCGTTGTCGAGATCGCTGACACCTCCGTCATCGCCGTTGAGGCGGACGTGGACGAGGAAGACATCCTCGAAATTCAGGTCGGCCTGCCTGTCAGCGTCAGCCTCGATGCACTCACAGGCCAGCGCTTCACAGGCACGGTCACCGAGGTCGGCCAGGCGGTTCAGTCGCAGCAGGGAGCAGTCAGCTTCCCGATCACCATCACCATCGATGGCACCGAGGACATGAACCTGGTCGAAGGTCTCACAGCTTCGGCGCAGATAATCAGCAGCCAGGTTGACGACGTTCTGATGGTGCCAGTCGCAGCCGTCGGAGGGACGATCATCGAGCCAACGGTCGATGTCGTCACCGGAGATGGCACTGAGCCTGTCGGGGTCTCGCTCGGCGCATCAAACGGCACATTCGTCGAGGTGGCTTCTGGCCTGAGCGAGGGCGATGTGGTCATTGCCGTGATCGCCGGCGACTTCGGACTTGGCGCAGGGACAGGCTCCACTTTCCAGATTCCGGGCGGTGGAGGGGTGATATCGATTCCAGCCGGCGGATTTGGTGGCGGCGGAGGTGGATTCGGCGGTGGCGGTGGTGGCGGCGCAGGGCGAGCGGGAGGCGGATAGTGACTGACGCTGTTGTTCACTTGCAGGCGTTGAACAAGACCTACCAGGTGGGTGTTGAGCGGGTAGCTGCGCTGGACGGCGTCGACCTGCTGATCCAGGAGCGCGAGATGGTCGCCATCATGGGCGCATCCGGCTCAGGCAAGTCGACTCTGCTCAACATCCTCGGCTGCCTCGACAGGCCAACTTCAGGCAGCTATCACCTGAACGGCAATGACGTCGGTGCCTTCTCAGACAATCGGCTATCCGACACGCGTGGTCGATACATCGGGTTCATATTCCAGAGCTACAACCTGCTCCCGCAGCTCACAGCAGCGCAGAACGTTGAACTGCCGCTCCGGTACAACCCGCGCGGGTTTGATCGGAAGCAGGCTGTCAAAGAGGCCCTGGCTCGCGTCGGACTGACCGACAGAGCGAATCACCGGCCCAACCAGCTTTCCGGCGGACAGCAGCAGCGAGTTGGAATAGCTCGCGCTCTCGTTGGCAGGCCCAGCCTCCTCCTCGCCGACGAGCCCACAGGAAACCTCGATAGCCGCTCGACAGAGGAGATCATCACCCTGATCCAAGACCTGAACTCGCAAGACGGTATGACGATCGCCATGGTCACGCACGAGAACGAGGTGGCGTCTGCCACGAAGCGCATCGTGACGCTCAGGGACGGCAAGATCCTGTCTGACGAGCCGATACAGCAGAGGCGCTTTTCCGGCTCCGGCGATCTGGCTGATCCAGCCATGAGCGGAGTCTCGCTATGAGCCCGTCCATGATCATCGGCACCGCCTTCGCCTCCATCCTCGCCAGCAAGCTGCGCTCGTCGCTGACCCTGCTTGGCGTGGTGATCGGAGTGACATCCGTGATCGCGCTGATGTCCATCGGCAGAGGCGCGCAGGACTCCATAACCTCTCGGATCTCCGCCCAGGGCGCAGAGCTGCTGTTCGTCAATGTGAACTTCGCATCGAGCGACGCGCAGAGCCTGACGCTCGACGATGCGCTGGCCATCTCCTCCGCATCGTCGGCTCCCGACGTGCACAGGGTCGCGGCATCACTGAGCGCGGGCAATGCTGAGATCTCGCTCGGAGCGACCGCGCTGACGACCAACGCCACAGGCATCACGCCCGAGTACCTGGCAGTCAATGGCTACGATCTGGCGAGTGGCCGCGGCATATCCCCTGCCGACCTGATCGCCCGAACAGACGTTGCGATACTCGGCTCCAACCTGGCAGAAAACCTCTTCCCAGGCCAGGAAGCGACAGGACTGCAGTTCTCGGTCAACGGCCGCCTCTACACCGTCGCAGGCGTGCTGGAGCCGGTCGGCGGCTTCACACGGGTCGACGACCAGCTATTCGTCCCGATCACGACCGCCGAGTCTCGTCTCGTAGGCGATGCGGCGCCGGGCGAGACCCTTAACGTGAGCCAGATTCTTGTGCAGGCAGCAGATGCCGAGTCGGTCGATGCCGCCGCAGAGCAGACAGACGTGGTTCTTCGCCTTCAGCATGGGCTGAGCTTCTCTGAAACGGCAGACTTCAGCATCTCGAACAGCGCCGGTATCGCCGAGACGCTTGAGGAGACCACAGACGTGCTGGTGATCTTCCTTGGAGTCGTCGGCGGAATCTCCCTCATCGTCGGCGGAATCGGCATCATGAACATCATGCTGGTGTCGGTTACCGAGCGAACGCGGGAGATCGGCATCCGTAGAGCCATCGGCGCGCGCCGAACCGCGGTCCTGCTCCAGTTCCTGGCCGAGGCCACAGTGCTCAGCATCGGCGGCGGCCTCCTGGGCATTCTCGCGGGAACCCTGATCACCGATCAGTTCAGCGGAGTCCAGTTCCTCAACACGACATTCGATGCCCAGATGTCGTTCGACATCGCCTCACTCGCAATGCTGGTCGCGGCAGGGATTGGACTCGTAGCAGGGATATACCCTGCGGCGCGTGCAGCCTCGCTCGATCCGATCGACGCCCTGCGGCACGAGTAGTCTCCGAGCTCACTAGAACCCGGATCAGCCGGCCAGCCTCGGTCCTTCACCTTCGCAATCTTCGACAGTCGATGGGCCAGATCGTCGCGAAAGCTCCGACCTGACATACTCCACCTCCAGGCCGACCGAACAACCAGCCAGAGAAAGATCCATGAAGATCACAGACATCAAGACGTTTCTCATGATGGCCGGAGCGCCGAAGTCGATGTCAGGCGGAAAGCCGGGCGCAGCGAGCTGGAGCAGCCGGAACTGGTGCTTCGTAAAGGTCTACACAGACGAAGGAATAGTCGGCCTTGGCGAAGGCAGCGGCTGGCCGCGCGTCATACAGACCGCTATCGAAGATCTGCGTCCAATCCTTGTCGGCGAAGACCCGGCCAACATCGAGCGTATCTGGCAAAAGATGCTGGTCTCGACGATGGGCAACGGCATGACCGGCACACCAGGCTCCGGCGCCATGAATGCCATCGACATGGCGCTCTGGGACATCAAGGGCAAGGCGCTCAACACACCTGTCTGGAACCTCCTGGGCGGCAAGGTGCGTGATCGGATTCGCGTCTACGGCCATGCCTCGACACCTGAGCGCGCGCTCGAGCTGAAAGAGCTCGGCATCACGGGAGTCAAAGCCGGTGGGGTCTCCGGGACGGTCGACAAAGTCGAGGCCATCCGCAAGGCCGTCGGTGACGAGATGGACATCATGGTGGATGCGCATGGGCCGCCTTGGTTCACAACGAAAGACGCCATCATGGTCGGCAAGGCGTTGGAGCAGTTCAACCTGCTCTTCTATGAAGACCCGGTGCCGCCCGACAACGTCGATGCGCTGCGCAGGGTCCAGGAGAACGTCGACATTCCTATCGCTGCAGGTGAGCGCCACTCACACATCTGGGGCGTCCGGCAGTTGATCGAAGACGAGATCGTCGATGTCATTCAGCCCGACTCCGGACGCATCGGCGGCATTTCGCAGTTGATGAAGCTCTCCGCAATGGCGGAGGCGCACTTCATCACGGTTGCTCCCCATTCCGGCTCACTAGGTCCGGTAGCTGAGTACGCCGCGATCCACGTGCTGGCCGCGATTCCGAACGCGCTGATACTGGAGCGTGTGCATGACGACGTGCCGGCCCGATACGAGGTGATCGATCCTCATCCGGAGACGGTGAACGGCTACATCGAGGTGCCAGACAGGCCGGGACTCGGCGTCGATATCGACGAAGAAGTCGTGGCGAGCTATCCGTCACAGGGCAACACAGTTCGCGCCGGGTCGCCGGATGACAATGCGTACGAGCCGGGAACGTTCGATGAGCATGTGTACTACCAGGCGAGGTATCGCCGTCAGAAGACGATGCGGCGGACGCGCTAGGGCGCGGCGACTGTGGCCTGACTAGGGTGCGGCGTAGTCGACGAAGACCGGACTGAGCCACGCCACTTCCTGGTCCAACTGGGTGATGCGCGCCCAGTAAGGGTTGAACCCTGGCTTCGGCACGTCATCGACTATCGAGACAGCTGCGTCGAGACGCCCCGGCTCCGGGCATCGCTCGATCGACACACGGCGGTCCACATGCCCCATCTCCAGCGAAAGCGCCCGCTCGCCCAGGTCATCGAACCTGACCTTGAGCGTGCCAGAGTCGGCCTCTGCGAGCGCCATCCTACGCGGCCCGGTCTCTCCGTGGCCACCGAACTTCTCGCCAATCACGAGCGAAGAGTCGAACGCGACGGAGATCGTGGCGGCATCAGGACGTGCCAGCTCTATCTCGAGGCCGCTCGTGTATCCGCAGGTCCATGAGTAGAACTCGATCCCACCGTCATCGGTCAGGCTGAAAGTGGATCGCGGGCTGTCGAAGCGAAGCGTTCGGATCGCGTCGACTTCACTGCCTTTGACGCGGATCACGCCCTTCCAGACGATGCCGGAATAGCTGGACATTCTGCTAGCGCCGGACCACGTCAGCCTGACCTTGCTACCGGAGCGGCGGGGAAAGATCTGCTCGGTGTGAACCAGGTCCAGCCCGCGATAGATGTCGACCTTTTCGAGCGGCGCAGTGCCTGCTGCCGAGACACTGACCTCCGGCAGATCCGTTGTAGTGAACTCCTCACCCATGGGCCTGCCGTTCACGCTCGAATCGGCTCGTATGCGCACACCGGTCGTGGCATAGCACCGGCGTCTTCGAATCGCGTCGAGAACCGCCTCAAGGCTCAGCTCGGATGCGTAGATGCCGGTCAGACCGCCCTTCGCATATCGCCTGAGCTGATGGCCCGGGCGGTCATCACCCGGACGACCGGTATGGCAGTCGTTCCCGCCGACGAAGCCCATCCTGTAGCCGCGCTCAATCGACTCTCGCAGGAACCACTCGAACGTCCCGTGAGTCGAGACCACCTCCAGAGCAGGCTCAAGCTCGGGATCGTGCCATTGCAGATCGGCATGCTGGCCACCCACGTGCGGAGTTATCAACGTGTCGGTGCCGCGGTAATAGTTGTGGAGATCGCGGACGTGCGGCAGGTCAGACTCACCCGGCTCCCCCAGGCTCGCCGCACCACGCCATCGCTTCATCGGCTGATCAAACCTGCGGAAGTAGACGTTGTGATGCCCACCCCACTCAAGATGAGCGGACCACTCGAAGCCAGGCAGCGGGACGAACCTGCCAGGCTGGTGGAACGAGTTCTCCTGCTCCTGCTGTATGCGATGCGCGGCGGTGGAATGGGCGCTGTCGTTGCGCTGGAACCCTGCAAAGTCCAGTCGAGCAACGTCCCTGGCATGCGAGTAGTAGTCGGCGATCTTGTGCGGGTCAGCGACCTGACCAGAGTGCGGATCACCCCAGAAGAGCCGCTCAGTTATCGGACTTTCTGAAGCCTCGATCGGGTTGGACGTTCCGGTCAATCCGCTCTCACCATGCGTCGCCACGACACGCAGGATGCCCGGTTCTGCGACACGGCATCCCGGCACCTCGATGACCCCTGACTCGCTCCCATCGAACTCCACCTGCCCAACCGGCAAAACCACTCCGGACGACTCCAGACCGATCTTGCCCCGGAATCCCTGCGCCGGATTGCCCCATCGGTCAGATGCCTTGACGGCAATGGTGAAGCTCTGGGACATGTCGACATCCGGTGGCGCGACCACATCGAGCATGCCGATGTCACCGCCGACGATGCGGACTACGGGCCGGGTCTCCAGCACACGGCCATCGCCTTCGCCCTCGGCATCCACCTCGCACAGGAAGTAGCGCTGCGACTCGTAGAAGGTCTGGGATCGCGTGCCGTCGCTGCCATGCGTCGTGTCGCCGAGCGATATGGAGATCGAATCACCGGCAGACAGGGAGCCGGAGACGACGCTCAGCTTCATCGTGTTCTGGTTTGGCACGCTGGCGAACACGGTGACGTGCTCAGGCGCGGTAAACGAGATGTAGTTCTGGGCTGAAGGATCGGTCGACTGAGGCTTGCCCCAGTCGGAATCGCACTCCGTGAACAGCGTGAGGCTGCCGCCCTCAGCTATGCCCCGCGAGCCCGCCGTGTACACCAGCCTCCACGTCGCCACTGATCCCGCTGCGATCTCCTCAGGCCCGTCCAGTTCGAGCGTGCCGCACTCGGCAGCAGACGCCAGAATCGAGCGAGCAGAATCGTAGCCAGGCGACATCAGTTACCTCTGCTTGCTCAACTCTTCGATCAGGCGATCAGACAAGATCTCCACCTCTTCGTCCCGGACATTGAATGGGTTCACGTTGATTGAGTCGTGTGACGAGACGACGTAGATCCGCGGTGATCCCTCGTGAAGCCGGTCTGCTATATCAGCCACCGAAGGACCGGACCACTCCGCGGTGAACTCGATGACAGCCGTGGGAACGAAGTGACGGAAGTACTCGTGCTTCACCTCGCACCTGACTCCCGGCAGATTTTGCAACCGGGAGCTCACCTGTTCCGCTCTTGCATGCAGGCTGGCCAGCAACGCCTCTTCGTCAAGGTCCATGAAGATCCGCAGCGCAGTCGCAAGGCCGGCCATCTCCTCTCTGCCGATCTTTTGCGGCCGCCCGACAGCATGAAACGGCGAGGAGTTCATGAGCGCCGCTTCTACGAGGTCGGCCTTTCCGAACAACAGTCCAGTCGATTGCGGTCCGCCGATGAACTTGCCGCCGCTGAAGATGACGAGGTCAGCGCCCTCACTGATGAAACGCCGCAGGTTCTCACGGGGCGGAAGCATGGCGGCGGAATCGACCATGACGGGAATCCCATGTCGATGGGCTATCTCAACGGTCTGCGAAAGAGTTGGACCGGTCTGGACCAGTCCCGGAGCAAATAGAAAACTGATACCCGCAGTGTCCTCGTTTATGGCCGCTTCCAGCTCCTCAGGCAAACATCCAGTAGTGCTGCCAGCAAGAGCGACGTCTGCGCCTGAAGACCGATGCGTGTTTCCATAGGTGCCGTAGTGGGCATGCTGCATCAGGATCGTTCCACGCATCCCTGCCGTGTCTGGCAGCCGCCGCGCCTTCGCGATATCTGTCCCCGTCATGCACGCCGCAGCAGCCAGCGAGATGCCGCTTGCGGCCCCAGCCGTCACCATCCCCGCCTCTGCGCCAGTCACGCTCGCGATGTACTCGCCCACCTTCCTGTTGAGCTCCACCACAGGTACATATGACTGCGACGCGCGCGCCATCGCCTCGATGACCTCCGGGTGCATGCGCGAGCCGCCATGAGTCGTGTGAGTCCCGCCGGCATTGATGACAGGCTCCACGCCGAGCATGTCGTAGACGGGATTGTTCAGAGAGCTGTCGGACATGTGAGGATCACCGTGCGCTATTGGCTTGCTGCGACGGGAGTCTACTACCCTGCGGTGGTCTGCGGAGCGAATGCGCCACATCGGCCGCGATGTGTGGTATTACTTGGCCATTCTTGAGCAGGACGACACGTCAGCATCGGAGACAAACTCCCGGAGGCCGAATGACTACCAGCATCTATGAACAGTTCGGTGTGAAGCCGGGCATCAACGCGCGCGGCAACCAGACTCTGCTGGGCGGATCGACACCGCCCCCAGAGGTCCAGGAGGCGATGGACGAAGCGACCAATGGCGGCTACGTGGTCTTCGAGGATCTGCTTCGCAAGACTGGCGACTTCATCGCCGAAACGCTTGGCACAGAGCAGGCATTCGTCACATCTGGCGCGGCGGCTGCGATCGCGCTTAGTTCCGCTGCGGCGCTGGCGGGTGATGATCGAGAGAAGATGTCGAAGATCCCTGACACCTCGGGGATGAAGAACGAGTTCATATTCCAGAAGGCCCAGGACTACACATACAAACGCTGCTTCACTATTCCGGGAGCGCGGCTTGTCGAGGTGGGCGACGAGAATGGCTGCACCCTGGAGCAGATGGAAGCGGCCATCGGTCCAAACACTCAGGCCATCGCATACTTCGAAAGCGGCAGATGGGGCGACAACATAGTGTCGCTCGACGATGCACGCGAGCTTGCTGACAAACACGGCCTCCTCCTCGTGGTCGATGCCGCAGGCCAGATATTCCCGCTGGAGCGCTTCACCCGCGTGGCCCAGACCGGCGACGTAGTCGCGTTCGGCGCAAAGTACTTCGGATCACCGCACTCAACAGGCATCTGCACCGGCAAGGCCAAACTCGTCGAGTCAGCCTTCCAGCAGAACTTCCTCGGCTACGAACTCGCAGGGCAAAAAGGTCTCGCAAGGCCGTTTGGACGAGGCTTCAAGACCGACCCCGGAGAGGTGATCGGCGTCGCAGTCGC
>JANQIZ010000143.1 GCA_028281895.1 Dehalococcoidia bacterium | reverse complement strand
CGAATTGCCTGCCACGAGATCAGCCATCGCCTCGATAGCTGCGAGCAGCAGTGGAGCGACTACCGGCAGGAACAGCAGTGGCAGCATGATCTCTCGTGCCCGCACCCGCACGCTCATCGCAGCGAAAACCGTGCCGACCGAGCTGAAGCCGATCACCGCCAGCAGCGCAATTGCCAGCATCTCCAGCCGGAATACCGCGAGGTTGAACAGCACGGCGAACACCGGCAGAGCTATCGCTATCGAGATCGCCAGGAACAGCAGGTTACCAAGCGCCTTGCCAAGGAAGATCAGGTCACGGCTCACAGGCGTCAGCATCAGGCCTTCCAGCGTGTCCCGCTCCATCTCAAGAGCGAACGCCCTGTTCAGTCCGATCACTCCGGCGAATGCCACTCCCGCCCAGAACACTCCCGGCCCAACCAGCAGCGCGTTGTCCCGGTCCTGGATGTCGACCGCGAAGGTGAAGATGGCGAATACCAGTAGGACGAACCCGGCGATAGAAATGATCACGTCGCGATTGCGGACCTCGAGCAGCAGGTCCTTCCGTGCGATGGCCCAGATGACGCCGAGCGAAGCTCGCAGATTCTCCGATGCAGAAGACTCGGCCGAGATCGCAGGCGCAGAGTCGCTGCGCTCGGTCTCGCTCCCACGCTCTGTTCGCGATTCCGCCACTACACAGCTCCTACCGGCCCGATAGCCTCGGCAGCCTGCTCACCGAAACGTCGCTGCAGCTCTTCCGCGTCGACATCCTGTGCCGCTTCATGCAGCGACACTCTGCCCCGCTCAAGAACAGCGATACGATCGGCCACTCGAAGCCCCATCTCAAGGTGATGCGTCGTCATGATGACCGAGCGGCCCTGCGACCTGTGGTCTGCGATCACTCCTTCGAGGACGGTGCGGGCCCGCTGGTCGAGACCCGACTCCGGCTCGTCGAGGATCAGGGTTCGAGGCGAATGGAGGAGTGCCCGCGCCAGTGCCACTCGCTTCTGCTGGCCATGTGAAAGCAGGCGTACTCGAACATCTCGACGCCGATCCATCTCGACGCGTTCGAGGAGTTGCGCAATGTGATCTCCCGGCTCGGGCACGCCGAACATGCGGGCGAAGAAGCGCAGGTTCTCCTCAACCGTGAGATCGCCGTACAGCATCGGCGAGTGCATCACGACTCCGATGTTCTGGCGCACAAGCTCGCCCTGCTTCGCCGCATCCAGCCCATGAACCGTCACGGCTCCAGAATCGGGCCGCGTCAGCGTAGCGACGATCCTCAGCAGGGTGGTCTTGCCTGCGCCGTTCGGACCAAGCAGAACCAGCGCCTCGCCAGACGGCGCGTCGAGGTCCAGTCCGCGCAGCACGCCGTTCGGACCGTATGACTTAACGAGTTGTTTGACGGTGATCATGGATGAGTTACGATTTCGAGAACCCGTGTTCGCAGTTTACGTGTGCCAGAGTCGACGGCGGCCTATTGTGCGTCGACGGAGTCCGGTGCATCTGAACGGATGATGTCATGACATTCGGAGCGGCCGAAGTTAGGTACACGTTCGAGCAGAGGCTGGCCGAAGTCGGTCATCTTGTAGAGATCGGCCTAACCCGATCGAGCATCCTCGTCCAGCTTCAGAACAAGTACCACCTGAGCGAGGCCGAATCGGCAGAGCTCTACTGGGAATGGAATCGCAGGCGGGTACGAGCTCTCCACCGAAGAGCAAACCTTCGACTTCTGGTGGGCGGTTTCGCGGTTGCGGGAATCGTTGCCGGGCGATGGTGGGGACCCACCATCGATCTCCCTGCCCAGATCGACGTGCTAATTCTGTGGGCTCTTGCAACTGTTGCTGCCGTTTCTCTCTGGTGGGCAACCAGAATCAAGAAGTCGCTAACCACCGGGGGTGTCAATTTCGCCTGGGGGACGGGCCAGGTTGTGCTGGTCTGCGCCGCTCTATTCTCAGGCCTGGTGCTGTCAGTCGTTCAATTTGAGAGGCTTCCTGCCGACCAGAATCCGCCTTCTTTGTCGAACGTCCAGGTCCTGACCTTTGAAAACGAGAGATTCAGTGCGTTGAACATCCGACTGAGTGGGAGGATTTCAAATCTCAACACTCACTGGAAGCTGACAGATGTGCAGATCAACTACTCCGTGCCAGGCGGAACACCGGGCGAGCGATTGATCAGGACCGAGGAACTCTCCCGATTCGAAGTCCCGCCAGGCGAATCACGAGAATACAGATTCATGGCCTTCTTGCCCCGCGAGGGCCCAGTCGAGTTCCTGTCCGTGGAGTGGGAATGGAAACCGGACTAGATTGCTCAGTGATCGTGTCCGTGGCCATGGCCGTGCAGGTGTGGATGCACCGAGTGCTGCGGCGAGAA
>JANQIZ010000141.1 GCA_028281895.1 Dehalococcoidia bacterium | reverse complement strand
CCGAAGTGATCAAGGGCACCCCGGGCGACGACGTGATCCTCAGTCTTGGTGGCAGCGATCGCATCTTCGCCAAGGGTGGCAACGACATCATCTGCGCGGGCGACGGCGACGACACCGTCTTTGGCGGTGCAGGCGACGACATCATCGATGGCGCCGCTGATCATGACGCGCTGTTTGGCGGCCGCGGCAACGACCGGCTGATCGGCCAGGACGGTATCGACTGGCTCGTCGGTGGCAAGGGCGACGACATCCTCAAGGCTGGGAAGCACAACGATGTGCTCGAGGGCGGCGCGGGCAACGACATCATCCACGGAGACCACGGCAACGATGAGATCGAGGCGGGCCGTGGTGATGACCAGGTGCTTGGCGGTGACGGGCACGATCAGATCGAGGCGGGTCCCGGAAATGACGAAGTCTCTGGCGGTACTGGCAACGACGGTATCTACGCGGGACCTGGCGACGATGCTGTTGAAGCAGGCAGTGGAGATGACAGGGTCGATGCCGGCCCCGGCAATGACAAGGTTGACGGTGGTGAAGGACACGATCGCATTGACGGTGGATCTGGAAACGATCGGCTCTGGGGCCGTGCTGGCCACGACGAGATCGAGGGAGGCCGCGGCAATGATGAGGTCCACGGCGGTGAGGGAAACGACTTCCTTGTTGGTGGAATCGGCTCTGACGGAATATCCGGCGGCGAAGGGTATGACGAGATCGAGGGAGGCCCGGGCAACGACGAGATCTCAGGTGGAGCCAGTGAAGACAGAATCCGCGGGGATGGCGGAGATGACGTGATTCACGGCGGAGATCGCCGCGACAGGATTGAAGGCAATGGCGGTAATGACGTCATCAACGGCGGCGATGGCAACGACATCCTGAGCGGTGGTCGAGGCAATGACCGCATTGAGGGTGGTGAAGGGAACGATCAGATCGAAGGAAATGCCGGTGACGACACTATCTCCGGTGGCGATGGCTACGACGAACTGGTTGGCAATGGTGGCCGGGACAAGATCGATGGTGGCGACGGACGAGATCGCATCGAAGGACGCGATGGCAACGACATCCTGCTCGGCGGTGACGACAACGACTACATTGACGGCGGCGCTGGCAAGGACGTGATCGAAGGCGGTGACGGCAAGGACCGTGTGCGGGGTGGCGAGGGCCATGACGCTATCTACGGTGGCGACGACAGCGACCGTCTCGACGGTGAGCGCGGGAAAGACGAGATTCACGGCGAAGACGGCGCAGACCACATCATCGGTGGAGCCGGAAACGACGAGATCTTTGGTGGTGATGGCCGAGACCTTCTCGAAGGTGAAGGCGGCAACGACGACCTCGACGGTGGACCTGACCGGGACACCTGCAACGGCGGACCAGGCGCAAACACGCTGGTCGCCTGCGAGATCGTCTAGCGGTCACTACAGGTTCGGAGGGTATGCAGCGAGCGGCTGCGGGAAATCCCGCAGCCGCTCTTGCTTTCAGGTCGCGAACCGATGACCGGCGCTCGCCGTCACACATTCTCCAATCCTCCGGTCAACCGAACCCTGCATGTTGGCCCGGCAGAATGCTCCCGTTGATCTTTGCCATGGGACTGGCGAATGCGCCTGGACGATTCACATCGACCAGGCAGGCGCTATCCGTCCGACTCTGTCGGTGTCTCAAGGGGTGCGAAGCATGGCAAGGATTACCGTTATCGGCGGCGGCTATGTCGGGCTGGTCACATCGGCGTGTTTCGCCGGGCTAGGTCACCAGGCCAGGTGCCTGGAATCCGATGCAGCAAAGGTCGACAGCCTCCGCTCCGGCGCAATGCCGATCCAGGAGCCGGGTCTTGCCGAGATGTGGGCACGGCACTCGGAATCGGGCAACCTGTCGATAACCGCCGATCCTGCCGAAGCGCTCTCCCTCACCAGCTTCATATACATCGCCGTTGGCACTCCAGAATCGCCCGACGGCTCCGCAGACCTGTCTTACCTGCGAGAAGCTGTTCACACAGCGCAACACTATTCCGATCTCTCAAGGATCGTGTGCATAAAGAGCACCGTCCCGCCTGGCACCTGTGCCGGCCTCCAATCAGATCTCAACAAGGACGCCAGGCCTGAGGATCGCTGGACCGTCGTCTCGAACCCGGAGTTCCTCAGCCAGGGACGCGCGGTACAGGACTTCATGAACCCCGACCGCATAGTCGTGGGATCGAGCGACGCGGGTATCTCGCAGATGGTCGCTGGCCTGTACTTCCCACTCGATGCTCCGATTGTCAGCGTCGACTCAGCGGCAGCCGAAACGGTGAAGTACGCGTCGAACTCCTTCCTTGCTCTCAAGATCAGCTTCATCAACGAAATATCCCGCCTGTGCGAGCACACAGGAACCGACATCGGCCAGGTCGCGACTGGCGTCGGGCTCGATTCGCGTATTGGACCGCGCTTTCTTGAGGCAGGCATCGGCTGGGGCGGAAGCTGCTTCCCGAAAGACACCGCTGCGCTCGAGCACTTCATGCGCTCTGCCGGGCTCGAATCTCAAGTCGTCAGCGCGGCTCGTGCGGTTAATCGCGGCCAGGTAGAGCACATAGCAGACCAGCTTGTCCGCATGGTCGGCGCAGGCTTCGGCAAAGAGATCGCGATGCTGGGTCTCACCTTCAAAGACGGCACCGATGACCTGCGTGGCAGCCAGGTGCTTCCGTTGATCAACAGGCTCTCGGCAGACGGCTTCAGCATCCGCGTTTTCGACCCTTCGCGGCCAGTGTTGAGAAACGAATCTCTGCCGCCAGTAACTGTATGCGACTCGCCGCAGGAAGCTCTCTTCGGCGCATCCGGCGCGGTGCTGGCAACGGCATGGCCGGAGCTTGTTTCGCTCGACTACGCATCGGCTCGTCACCTGATGCGCGAGCCGGTGCTGATCGACGCCAGGCGAGCGCTTGATCCCGGAAAGCTAAAGGCTCTCGGCTACCGGTATGCGCGGCCAGGCGACGGTCGGACAGCGCCTCACCTGGCGCAACGGCCAGAGCTGACAGGCACGCTCTCTGCTGCCTGAAGAGAACGCTCACATCCAGACACTCATCTATCACCTGCCGAGAGGAAGAGACATGCAGCAGAGAGAGCTCCTCACATACGAAGACACGAATCTGGCAACACTCACAGCGCTGAGGGATCCCATCCCGTTCCTGCCGGAGCAACCCGGAGTAGAGGATGAGCCCGCTGGCAAGACTCTCGTTGTGACCATTCCAGCGCTCAACGAGGAGGAGACACTTGGCGGAGTCGTTCGCTCGATACCCAGGTCGATGGACGGCATTGGCGAGGTCAAGATCCTTGTCATCTCAGACGGCTCGACCGATCGCACAGAAGAGGTCGCACGTGATGCTGGAGCCGATGCCGTATTCCGATTCTCTCGCAGGCAGGGGCTGGCAAAGGTCTACAAGACGGCCCTTGCTGAAGCCCTGAAGATGGGCGCAGACGTCATCGTGAACATCGATGCTGATGGCCAGTACGTCTCTGACGAGATGCCGATGCTGGTATCGCCGATTCTCAAGGGCGACGCCGACGTTGTGATGGGATCGAGGCTCGCAGGCAAGATCGAGTCGATGCCTCGTTCGAAGATGATCGGCAACCACTTCGGCACATGGGTCGTCAAAAAACTCTCCGGCGTGCCGATCACGGATGCCCACACCGGCTATCGAGCGCTCAACCGCCACGCTGCGCTGTCGATGAACGTGCTCTCCCAGTACACCTACACGCAGGAGACGATCCTGCAGGCAGGCTTCAAGAAGCTGCAGGTACTGGAAGTTCCGATCACTTTCAACAAGCGAACTGCCGGTGAATCGAGGCTGGTCAGTAGCTTCTTCAGCTACGGAAAGAAGGCGGCGTTCACCGTCGGAAAGATGGTGGGATCGCAGCACGCCCTCGGCTACATGATGCTCGCCGGCATGCTCTCCATGATGGTCGGCGTCGGGCTCGGCGCACGTGTGCTCATCCACTTCGCGCTAACCGGACAGGTCACTCCCCTTCTGCCCTCCGCAATCATGGCCGGATTCGGCTTCGTATTCGGCCTGCAGCTCATCGCGCTCGGTCTGATAGCGGGCCTGTCGACCGACAACAGATCGCTCATAGAGGACGCTCTCTACGTCATCAAAGATCGTAAGGAATGATCGCAACCACTCTCGAAACGTATCGATTCCGAGTCCCGGCCCGGATCACAACAGTCTCACCATCGCTTATCGCGGCGGTGAGTCTTGCTGTGATTGCGACAGCCATCGCAGCCCACGCAGGCGCAGGTTTGCGCCCGGCTGGAGACGCTGCGCTCCACGTGGATCTGGCGTCTCGGATCTCATCGCAGATGACACTCAACACAGGGATCGAGTCGCACTACCCGCCGCTCTACCACCTTCTTGGAGCGATCGGTCACGCGCTGTTCGGGCCAGCAGGCGTGCAGGCGATCTCGTTCGTGGCGTTTGGCACGGCAAGCATCTTCACTTTTCTGTTCGCAAGAGAGCTGGCGCGCAGTGACGCAGCAGCGCTGGCTGCCCAGGGACTGGTGACGTTCAGTCCGGTCATGCTGTGGTACTCGTCGCAGGCTCTCATGGAGCCGGTGCTGGTGGCTGTGGTGATGGCTGCGCTGTACCTGGCGCTGCGGGCGGTAAATGACCCCACGACCCGAAACCTGCTGCTCTTGGTGGCCTCGCTAACGGCCGTGGCGCTCACCAAGCAGACCGGCCTTCCGGTGGTTCTAGCAGCACTGGTCTTTCTCGTGATTCGAGGCACTGGGATTCGTCGCGTAGCCATGGTGGCAGTGCTTGTAGCAGCAGCCTCAGCCGGACCGTACCTGTTCATCTATTCGCAGACTGGCGCCCTCACAGATCCCGGCCAGATCCCTGTCTCCGAGATCGAACGACGAGACGGGTTACTGACTGCTGGGCTGGCTGACCGGGTGGAGCCGTGGTCGGCAGCGCTCGATGCCGAGGTCGATGGCATAGAGCTGTACCGGCGAGGCACCGTGCAGCACGAGGCCCGAAAGGTCTACTGGGCCAACATCTGGCGATGGGACAGGTTCGAATCGATCCACACTCTCTACCCGCAGAGTTTCCGAGGCTACGAACAGCCGGTAATCAACGCATTTCACATCGCTATCAGCCTCAGCATCGCCGCTGGATTCGCAGTAGCGATTATCCATACCCGGAAGAAGCCCGGACTGATCCTGCTGCTGCTCACTCTCGGCATCTCATATGCAGCGATGTCGTGGGGCACCGACACGCGGAGACTCTTCCTCTACGTACCGGTCGCAGTGTCTCTGCTCGTGGTACTGCCATACCTGGCGGCGTGGCCTCACCTTCGGGAGTGGACACAACGCAGTGCTAACCGACAGCGCAACGCTCGAACTGCAATATCTGTCATCGGCGTCGCAGCGCTGTTCTTAGCTGTCCTGGCGGTCGCTCCACTTCTCTCGGAGCAGGTCGGTGAAATCAGAAAAGCTGACTCCACCCAGGGCGGTGGGTTCATCTCTGTGGGCGGTGTGGATTCGATCGCAGAGACAGGCGACTGGCTTCGTGCGCGACTTGGCGAGGACGAGGCGTTCGTCGCAGCCAGCGTCTACGAGTGGGAGTACTACTCGGGCCGCGAGAATCTGTGGGACGACGGACTCGACTACCGCACCTACTTCCTGTCTGCGGAAAGGCTCGATCACTACCTCCAGCAGGCTGGTGCGAGCTACGTCGTCGTGCGGCTCAACCAGGTCGTCAGCGACGAAGAGTGGAACCACATCGAGCTGATCCCGGCCAGCTTCCTCGAAACCCTCGAAGAGAACTATCCAGTAGCGCACACCAGCATCTACGGCGACATCAAGGTGTTCGACACCTCGCTGGCGAGAGTCGCCAGTCAATCTGCAATCGCCCCTATCAGACCAATCGAAGCCGATATCGACGGCGCAATCAAGAGGAACGCCTGATGGTTGACGCACGACACAACGACACGTCATACGCCATGCCTGTTGAGGATGAATCGACGGTGCAGCGGACACTGGCTTCACTGGCCGAGAAGAGCGCATGGCAATCGGTGATCGCATCAGCGCGGCAGTCGATGATCGCCATCGGTACAGGCGTCCGCGATACCTCGTCCGAGACATGGCGCAACAGAGAGCAGATCGCAGCAGAGAAGTACCGGGCGCTCAAAGGGCTTTTCACACGCCAGAACGCCATCACTGCCCTGCCCTATGTGGCGCTCTTCTTGCTCGCATTCCTCCCTGCCGCGATCCTCGGATCGGGTTTCCAGGGCGTGTTCAACAGTCCTGACGAGACCACTCGATACCTGGCAGCAGAGACGTTCGCCGAGACTGGCAATCTTTACATCGAGGACGACATCACGTGGTCCGATCCGTCATATGCGACAGGACCGCGCGGCTTCGCTCAACACAATGGCAGGTCGGTGCCCACGTACTCGCCCGCGCCCCTTGTGCTCTTTGGCCTGCTCAGCATGATCTTTGGCGGAGCCGCCCCGTTCATGCTGGCCATCGTGCCCGGCCTTCTATTCGTAGTCCTCGCGGTCTTCATTCGCCGGCTCCTCCCGACCGCGCCTGTCTACCTTCCATGGATATTCCTTGGTGTCGCGCCACTCTGGTACTGGACTTCAAGGGTCTACATGGACCTCTCGCTCACGTTCCTGTTCGTGGCTGTCGCCCTGTTGGTGCTCACGCGAGCAGTGCAGTTGAAGTCGGAGAAGCACCTCTTCTACGGCGGCGCGGCGCTTGGCGCGGCAGCGCTATCGCGGATTCCCGAGGCGCCGATGCTGTTCATCTTCGGCTTTGCGTTCATGCTCGCTGTTGCGCACCAGATACAGACCGACAGGAACGGCACGCTCCGGCTCGGCGCTATCTACGCAGCCTCCATCGCCGCCTCGTTCATCATCCCGCTGATGATCCTCAACTGGTGGGTGAACGGCTCGCCTGCGACCGTCAGCTACACGCTTCTCTTCGAGCAACACTTCCCTGAGCTTGTTGAGCCGGCCTCGAACGTGCTTCTGGAGCCGTTCCGCCTGATCTGGCTTGCGCTGTTCCCACAGCCGGTCGACTTCAGCGTCGTCTACTCGACCTTCACCTACCAGGTCCTGTTTCAGAACCCGTACCTCTTCTTCATCGGCGCAGTCGGCCTGACGCAGTCTGGAGGGTTGATCGCCCGCAAGTTCGGTGGTTACGGAACAGTGGTGCTGGCCATCGCGTTCATCTACATGGTGCTCAGCCGAAACGCACCAGGCACCTTCCTCGCGGGAATCGATGAGCCTGATCTGCGCGCTTCGCTTGTCCGCTACTGGATGCCGCTGTACCTGCTGCTTGGCATCGGCGCAGTGCTCGCGCTGCACAGGCTTCCGCACCGTATCTCGCTCCTGCTGGTCATAGCGTTCGTGGTCTCCAGCGCCTATCACATCTGGTACACAGGGCCCGAATCGGTATCAGCGCTTGAGCGCAACTACGGCACCAACTCGGAGCGATATGCGCAGTTCTATGACGAACACACAGAGGCCGATGCGCTAATTGTCGCTGGAAGCGCATTCGACAAGTTCACGGTTCCCTACCGACGAACGATCGGCATCTGGCCGGACACAGCGACAGAAACGAATCTCCAGCATCTTGCGGACACCGGTGCGGAAGCGCACAGGCGCGGGACTCCTGTCTACTACATGTTCGGCTCGAACGAACCCTCCGATGCCATCGAGATCGTGTCATCTCAGCTTGAGTCGCAGTTCCTCGGAGTCGAGAAGGTCGCCGATCCGTCATTCGCGGGTGAGCTGTGGAAGATCATCAGCATGCCGCAGACGCTGGAACTGTCAGCGCAAGAGCAGGTCGATGATAAGCCGGACTTCACTCCGTTCCCTGGCTTCGGAGCGCCGAGCGAGCCGCCGGGTTCGACAACAGCACAGGCAACCGAATTCG
The DNA here is from genome assembly GCA_028281895.1 of Dehalococcoidia bacterium. Lineage (GTDB taxonomy): Bacteria > Chloroflexota > Dehalococcoidia > Lucifugimonadales > Lucifugimonadaceae > JAJCYX01. The sequence continues at coordinate 976 of JANQIZ010000141.1, read as the reverse complement.
AGAGTTCCTTCACTGCGCCAGCCAACTCGTTCTCCCTCCTCGTGCTCAACGATGGCTCGGCGAGAAACCTGATCGCTAATCCTTCGTTTGAAACCGGCGCTGAGCCATGGGGCGGACCCAATGTCCAGGGACCGGTGGAGGTGTCAGATGAGATGGCAAGGTTCGGCGATTCTTCTCTGCGCATGGAGCTGTCTCCGGCTCCGAAAGCGGGTGAGCGGGTGCGCCGAACATACTCGCTGGAACTCGACGATTCGTGGTCAGGTGACTGGGTTCTGCGCGGGCAGGTCAATGTGCAGGAACTCTCTGATGCCGCGGTCGAGGTGATCGTCTTCATCGACCGCAAGGACGGTACGAGGATAGATCGCGTCAGTTCGAAGATCGAGGCCGCCGGGGATGGCTGGCAGGAGATCGTCATCGCCGGACCGGATCACCCTGACACGGCAAAGCTCTCGGTGCAGATCAGCATCGTCGCCAGCGCGGCAGGCGGAGCCGGTGTTGCGTTCTGGGACGGCATCGAGGTGATCGACGGAAGCGCTCTTGCCAGCCAGTACTGCGACGGAGACAACTTCGGATGCACATGGGAGGGAGAGTCGCACGCATCGGCATCGTCACGTTCCGGTGGGATCGACTCGCTGAAGATCGAGGCAGGCAGCGCAGAGTTTGATATCGAAAGCTCGCTGCGGTCCGGCGATGAGCTGCTGTTCGAGGACGGCTTCGTGTCTGTGCGGCGCGCAGATGGATCGAGCGAGGTGCTCGGCAGCTACGGTGAGATCGCTCATGGCGAGACTGTGAGCCTGAGCTTCGTTGCCGAGTCTCAGCCAGTGGCAACGGTGGTTGGACCTTGAAGATCAACTCCCAGACCGCGATCCGCTCAGCCTCCGGAGCGCTTGGCATAGCTGCGCTGGCAGCGGTTGGCTGGTACACGTACGACGCCTTCGACTCGGGCTTTTCGATCTCAAGCCTGCGCATGGGCTGG
>JANQIZ010000135.1 GCA_028281895.1 Dehalococcoidia bacterium | reverse complement strand
CACGCATTCAGCGCGTACGTGCTCCCGCTTCAGGCCGACTTCGGATGGACCCGCGGCCAGCTGTCAGGCGCCTTCTCGATGGCCAGGGCAGAGAGCGGGATTCTTGGCCCGGTCCAGGGATGGGCGATCGACCGCTTCGGCCCGAAGATCATGATGCAGATCGGGATGGTCTTGTTCGGCGCAGGGTTCATCTTCCTCAGCCGCATCGATTCGCTCGTCACCTTCTACATCGCCTTTGCGCTCATGGCGCTGGGATCAAGTCTTGGCGGTTTCATGCCACTCGCCACCACCGTCACAAACTGGTTCGCAAGAAAGCGCGCATTCGCACTCGGCATCATGATGACCGGCATGAGCCTTGGCGGTCTGACGGTGCCCATCGTCGTACTGAGCCTCTCCGAGCTTGGCTGGCGCACGACCTCGTTGATCTCAGGAATCATCATCCTGGTTGTCGGCCTTCCGCTCGCGCAGGTGATGCGGCACTCTCCGGAGCCCTACGGACTTCTGCCAGATGGAGAGCGGCGCGTCCGAGTCGCGGGCAAGATCCAGTCACCGCCGCCGATTATCGGTCTCACGGCAAGACAGGCGCTCAAGTCGCAGGCGTTCTGGATGCTCTCGCTGAGCCACGGCGCCGCGCTGCTCATCGTCGGTGCCGCGCTTCTACACCAGATCCCACACATGATCGAAGGCATGAACCTCTCAGATACCACAGCAGCGTCGATAGTAGCCCTGCTGGCGATCGTTGTGATCATCGCTCAGCTGAGCGGCGGCTACATCGGCGATAGGATCAACAAGAAGGTGGGCATCGCCGGGTGCATGATCGCTCACGCGGCTGGATTCGCGATCTTCGCGCTCTCTACAAACGTGTTCGGCGCTGTGGCCTTTGCCGTGCTCCACGGCGCGGCCTGTGGTGTGCGATCTCCGCTCATCAACTCGATCCGGGCCGACTACTTCGGTCGTGCCTCATACGCCACGATCATGGGATTCACCTCGATGATCGTGATGATCGGCATGACGGTTGGGCCACTGTTCGCAGGCATCATGCGCGACTCAACAGGCAGCTACGAAGCGCCGTTCCTGATCCTTGCTGGCATAGCCGCTGCGGGATCGCTGGCCGCACTCTCAGCGCGCAAGCCGAAGATGCCTGCTGCTCCGTCTTTGCCAGCCAGTTAGCCATCCAGAAGAGTGTTGATCTCGGCCAGCTCATCGGGCGGCAAGTCCCAGCCCGACGCGGCTGCGTTCTGAATAACCTGTTCCGGGTTGCTGGCTCCAGCGATCACAGAGCTAACAGCCGAACGCGCCAGCAGCCACGCGAATGCGAGATCGACCATCGTCTTTCCGCGCGCAGTAACGAACTGGTCCAGCTTTTCCAGCAGATCAAAGTTCTCGTCCGTCAGCCGTCTCTCACGCGCATCTGGAAAGAGCGCCAGCCGCGTGCCCTCAGGCACATCCTGTCCTCGCCGATACTTGCCGGTCAGCAGGCCATGAGCCAGAGGAAAGTAGGGCAGGATGCCGAGCCCGTAGTTCTCACATGCAGGCAGGATCTCGGCCTCGATATCGCGTACGACCATCGAGTACTCGGGCTGGGCGCTGACAAACCGCGCGAGGCCGTAGTGCTCCGAAGTCCATGCCGCATCGGCGATCCTCCAGGCGTCGAAGTTTGAGCAGCCGATGTACCTGACCTTGCCTGAACGTACAGCGTCATCCAGCGCCTTGAGCGTCTCGTCGATCGGCGTGTCCGGGTCCTGCCGATGTATCTGGTACAGGTCGATGTAGTCGGTGTTGAGCCGCTTCAGCGAACCCTCAAGCGAATCCATGATGTGCTTGCGGGAGCCGCCCTTCCCATGTGGGCCCTCTTCCCACAGCATTCCGAACTTGGTCGCAATGATCGCCTCTGACCGGCGACCTTTCAGCGCCTTGCCCAGATACTCCTCGGAAACGCCATGTGTATATATGTTCGCTGTATCGAACAGGTTGATCCCCTGTTGGAGAGCTGAGTGAACGACAGCCTCGGACTTTCCGTAGTCGAGCCTCCCACCGAAGTTGTTCGTTCCGATGCCTGTTTCCGAGACCTCAAGCCCTGAAGCTCCGAGCCGTCTGTATTCCACTACTGTGATCCGTTCGCTTGACTGGTTGGAATCCGAAATCGCCGATGCCCTGCCGACCGAGAGATTCTAGACGCCTCATCCCAACCGTGCGGTCGAACTGCATCTACACGGAAGCGACTGGCCGGATACACGGTTTCAGCAGGGCGTTTCCGTGTATCCCAACCGTTTTACCGGTTGCAAACCGCGTAATTCACCAAACTGCGTATCAACTGCGAGTAGGAAAGGTGATCCGTATACGGCGTATACAGTTTTTAGCCGAAATCGTTTCAACGGCCACGGCAAAAACGAAGAAGCGCGGAATCGGGCGATCTGAAACCCGTGACTGGTTAGCGCTCGAACGGCGTGCCGACGTGTTCCAGCAGCCGTCGCATACACCGTCAGGAGATCTGTATATATGGCTACAGCAGCAATCGCCGGTTCAGAAGCAGTTCGTTCACCCAACGGCGCAGGACGCCAGAGAGCCCAGAAGCAGAAGCTATCGCGAGAGCGCGTAGAGAAAGCGGCAGTTGCCCTGGCAGTTGCCGAGGGTTTCGGCGCGCTATCCATCCGAAACGTTGCGAAGGTGCTTGGCGTCGCTCCGATGGCGCTGTACACGCACGTCAAGAACAAGGATGAGATGGCCGAACACGTTGCCGACGCCCTGCTCGGCGGCATCGACGTCCGCACTCTCGGAGCCCTCACCTGGCAGGACAGGATACGGACGCTGCTGCGGTCACACCGCGATCTGATCGTCAAGCATCCGGAAATCACGCCGTACGTCGCTGCCGCATCCGGCGCGCCCGGACCGGGAGCGCAGCGGTTCAATCACTCCGTATCCAGTGTGCTGACGCAGGCTGGATTCGAACAGGCCGCGGCGCAGGAGCTGTACTTCACACTGCTGACATTCAACTACGGATCGGCGGTGACTCTGCCGGCAGGATCATCTGACTCAGCGAGCCTTCTCAAGTACAACGAGGGCATGAGCACAATCCTGGCCGCATACGAGGACAAGATGGCAAGGCCTGCGCTGGGCATCGTGGACTCAATGCGCGAGCGCCTTCGCCTGGGACGACGCTAGGGCAGGTGCTCGATCGCCAGACCGCTGATCGCAGAAACCCGCTCTGCAAGCGGTTTTCTGTGGCAGTGATCGAGGTCGGTCTCCATGCACATGATCGCCGTCGCGGTTCCAAGACACGCATCAGCAAGCTCGCTGGCGGCATCTGCGCGTCCTGATCCTGGCTCAAGGCTGGCTGAGTAGTCTGCAAGAAGCTGCGACCAGCCTTCTGCTCCGCCTGTGACCGCTTTGCGATCTGACGATGGGATTCCCAGCGCAGGCAGTGAGCGGTACTCGATCCCTGCTGACTCCAGAGTCGCTGCCAGCTGGCGCTTCGAGAACCCCTTCTTGCGTGAGACCGGGTTGGCGCGCACATCCGTCACCACCCTTACATCGTTGGCAGTAAGCAGCTCAACCAGTGAGTCTGATGTGTGCCCGGCGTAGCCGACTGTGTATAGCCGCTTCATTCGACCCGCTCTGCTGAGGCTTCACTCGGCAGGTTCAGTGTGACCTTCGCTGCCCTGGGATCATCGACCACAACTCGCTTCACACCCTCGGCGAACCGCGCCTGCAGACGATCATACTGCGCCCTGATCGCCTCATCTGGATACGACCACTCATCCATGTACCGCACTCCGACGATCTTTGCCTGGAGCAGCTCCTTGGTGCACCCGAAACAGGGGCGCATGGTCGTGTAGACGATCCCGCCCTCGCACGCGATGCCGAAGCGGGCCGCAGCCAGCAGTGCGTTCTGCTCACCGTGAACGCAGATGCACAGGTCATAGCCCTTGCCAGACTCGTATATGTCGCGATTGGCGCATCTCTCGCAGCCGCCCTCATCGCAGTTCGGCATGTCGTACGGCGTACCGTTGTAGCCGGTTGAGACAATGCGGCCATCTTTCACAATGACTGCGCCCACAGTCCGGCCCGTGCAGTTGGCGCGGGCGCGTACAGCGAGCGCGATGCCCATCATGTACTCATCGACGTTCGGCCTCGGCAGTTTTTCGGAGGGACTGCCGGTCCCGTTCGACTGCTGATTCATAGCCTGATGCTCCCGTCTTTTTCGCCCTGCACGGCTGTTATCCTAGCCGTAGTTGATTCAAAGTGGAATTCCGTACTTCACCGCCATCCAGGCTCCAGCCTTCATCGGACGATACGAAACATGCCTCAAACTGCTCCAAAAAGAACATCACTCCCGGATGATTCTGGCAGGTTCGGCAAGTTTGGCGGAAAGTTCGTGCCAGAGACGCTGATGGCTGCTCTAGACGAGCTCGAATATGCATACGAAGCGGCGCGCTCAGACGACTCGTTCTGGGAAGAGCTTGACGGGTTGCTGGCAGACTACGTCGGCAGACCAACGCCCATCTACTTCGCCCGAAACCTGACCGAAAAGCTGGACGGTCCGCAGATATATATCAAGCGGGAAGATCTAGCTCACACGGGCGCGCACAAGATCAACAACGCGCTCGGCCAGATCCTGCTGGCGAAACGGCTTGGCAAGAAGCGAATCGTCGCTGAGACCGGAGCCGGCCAGCACGGAGTCGCCACAGCCACGGTCTGCGCGCAGATGGGCCTTGAGTGCATCGTCTACATGGGCGAAGAAGACGTGAAGCGCCAGGCGCCAAACGTCTACCGCATGAACGAGCTTGGCGCCAGCGTCGAGCCGGTGCTCTCGGGCAGCCGAACACTCAAGGACGCGATCAACGAGGCGATCCGGGACTGGGTGACGAACGTCGAGACCACGCACTACCTCATCGGAAGCGCAGTCGGCCCTCATCCCTATCCAATGCTCGTCCGCGACTTTCAGTCCGTGATCGGCCGTGAAGCCAGGCAGCAGTTCGTGGATAAGACGGGCGAGCTTCCCGACTACGTGGTCGCATGCGTCGGTGGCGGCAGCAACGCCATCGGCATGTTCTCGGGGTTCGTAGACGACGCGTCGGTGATACTGATCGGCGTCGAGGCGGCAGGCGAAGGGCTGGAAGGCAAGCATGCCGCCACGATGAGCAAGGGCCAGCCGGGCGTGCTCCACGGAGCCATGAGCTACGTGCTGCAGGATCAGTGGGGCCAGATCCTTGAAGCGCACAGCGTCTCGGCCGGTCTCGACTATCCCGGAGTCGGCCCCGAACACTCGTATCTAAAAGACGCGGAGCGTGCGCAGTACGTCTCAGTCACTGATGGCGAGGCGCTTGATGCCTTCAGGCTGCTCACGCGCACTGAGGGCATAATCCCTGCTCTTGAGCCATCGCATGCCCTCGCACATATAGAGAAGATGGCTGCCGATATGTCAGCAGACCAGACGATTCTGCTGCTGCTCAGCGGACGGGGCGACAAAGACATGGAGACCGTCGCCAGGGCGCGAGGCGTCGAGATCTAGCTGTTCCCATAAATCGCCGGCACACAAGAGGACATGGTTAAGAAGATCAATCGAAGTGGAGACGGAGCAGCCGACGGGACGACGCGCAAGGCGCTGCAGTCAAAGCGTCTGCGCCTGAAATCCCTGCATCGGTCCGTTCAGGAAGATCGGCAGACGCTCGACGAACTGTCTCCGGACAGGCTTCCTCCCGCATCTTCCAGCAACGCTGCCAGGCAAGCGCGCTCAAAGCTCAACAACACCTTTCCTGTCGACTGGCAGGATCTCCACATGACCAGGCACGCAGAATCGAAGAGAGATTCCGAAGATGCTGCAGACGACAGTGAATAGAACAGAGCGAATCAGTTTCGAACATCGCTGCGGAATCACCGCATAAGGAACCACATGGCATTCAACAAAATCCTTGTCGCACTCGACGGCTCAGACAGCTCGGAAGAGGCCATGAACATGGCTGCCGGAATCGCCCGAAGCTTCGGCGCGAACGTGAGCCTGCTGGCAGTCACCGACTCCAGGACAGCAACATCGTCGATCGACGGAGCAGCTGGAATGAGTTCCGAGCAGCAGGCCGCTTCTGCCAGGGACTACCTGGCCGATGTCACTCGCAGACTCAAGGAGAGCGGCACCGATGCCACGGGTGAAACACGCGATGGCGTGCCTGCCGACACAATACTCGAGTATGCAACTGAAATCGGAGCAGACCTCATCGCCGTGGCCACGCACCGCGGCAGCGCGATTGCACGCGGCATACTCGGATCGGTAACCGATACGGTGCTGCGAACCTCGCAGATACCGGTTCTTGCGGTCAACCCGGATCACGTATCACCACCCGGCGACGCGTCATGGAACCCGTCGACAGTCGTCGTGCCGCTGGATGGCTCGGCACTCGCAGAAGAAAGCGTTCCCATGGCGCTGGATATAGCGAAGGCATGCGGGGCGAAGGTGATCTTCATCCAGGCCGTGCACATACCCGGATTCGCCGTCTCAGGCCCCGGAGCCGAGTACTACGACGTGGACTACGGCATAGCCGGTCAGCGAGAGGAAACAAGGGAATACCTTGAGAAGTTCGTGGCCATGGCCGCCGGGCAGGGTATCGAGGCGTCCTCTCACGCCGCTCTGGGTAATGCGGCCGCCCGCATCATCGAAGAGACGCAGAAGGTTCCAGACGCGCTGGTGGTGATCTGCTCACATGGCAGCGGCGGCTTCAGGCGTATGGTCCAGGGCAGCGTCGCCGACAAGCTGGTGCGCGCCTCTCATCATCCAGTAATCGTGCTCAAGCAGGGCGCGGAAAACGGCTAGCTGGATGCTGCTGAAACGCTAAGAGCCTTCAGTCTCGGCAGATCGAGGCTGGCTCTCCGCGAACTCCTTGAACAGCTTCATCACCTTGAACGACTGCCGCCGGAATATCGGGCCCATGAAGAGCGACATCAGCTTCCAGTTCCAGCCGCTGAACGTGTAGTCGACCTCGGCCTCATAGCGCGTTGAGTCATCGCTAAGGGCCACAAAGCGGTTCGACATCGTGTTCGACATGCCCTTGCCAACCGTGTCGTAGATGCCGATGAACTCATCAGGCAGATTGTTCAGCGTGATCGTCTCAACCAGTTCGAAGTCGCCTCGCTTCGTCTTGAACACCATCTTCGACTTCGCGCCCGGCTTCCCCGGCTCACCACTCATGTGATCGAAGCTCAGTAGGCCAGGAAACCACTTCAGCATGTTCTCTGAACTGTCGAACAGCTCCGCGACGCGGCTCTTCGGCTGTTCGATGACTATCTCCTGCTTGTAGCGCATCTTCCGACTCTCCCTGACATGCGGCCTGTGACTGCGACATCATAGCCAAACGGTTTGCATGAGCCGAATTGCGCGGCCGCAGACGCCGTGCTAGTTTCGGCGTCTCTGGTGAAGACACAGGAGCAGCTGGCGCAATGAGTGGCAACGGACCGCTTGAAGGCACAAGAGTCGTCACATTCGGCAGCTTCGTCGCGGGTCCGATGGCCGGCCAGATCCTCGCCGACATGGGCGCAGATGTCATCAAGGTCGAGCCGCCGACCGGAGATCCGTGGCGGCATCAGAACCCGATCGCCGAGAACGAGAGCAGGGTGTTTCTACCGCTGAACCGCGGGGTCAGGAGCATCTGCCTGGACCTGAAATCGCCGCAGGACAGGAACGCGCTCGGCAAGATCATCGCCACTGCAGACGCGGTGGTCTCGAACACGAGGACAGACACCGCTGAGAAGCTGGGGATCGACTACGACACGCTCTCGGCGCAAAATCCTCGCCTCATATACGTGGAGATTACGGCGTACGGCCCGAAAGGCCCGCGTGCGAGCATGCCTGGCTTCGATCTGATCGTCCAGGGCTATGCCGGAGCGATCGCAAACGAAGGAAAGCTCAAGAACGGCCAGCCTGAGCCGGTCTGGGCCTCGTCCTTCATCGACTACTCGACCGGATACAGCGCTGCGAGTGCCGTGATGGCAGGCCTGCTGGAACGTGCACGCACCGGCCAAGGCCAGAGAGCCACGACAAGCCTGCTGGCAAACGCGCTGGCGATGCAGTGTCTTCGGCTTGCACGCGTGGACCAGATGCCCGCGCCCTCACAGACCTGGTTCGAAGATGAACTGCCTCGACTGCAAGATCGCGGCGCAGACTACGCGGAGATCCAGGAGTCGTACCAGGCGAGCGTGAGGCCGCTGGAGTACATGGTAAATCGTTGTTTGCCGCCTTGCAGCAACTGATTGCGAAGAAGCGAAAGCGGTCTAAATTGGGAGACAAAGAGAGCGGG
>JANQIZ010000057.1 GCA_028281895.1 Dehalococcoidia bacterium | reverse complement strand
TCACTCGTGGCGATCATCTCCTGGATCTTGACATCGCTCTCCTCGTCTTTGCCTTCGGTCTTGTATGCGATGTAGCCTTCTGCTCGCCCGTCTTCCTCGTAGACGGCGTAGAAGCTTCTCTTATCCGGATTTGACTCGTCTTCAGGCAGCGGCATACGCGACTGCCAGCCGAGGTCCGATCGTTCGGGCATCCCAGGCCGCGCTGCCGAGGCTCGCTCCCAGATGTCTGGACCTACATCCCGAACTCGCTTACGGTCTGCGTACCGAACGACGCCTGCAGGCTCTGGCAGATGCTGCAAGACAGCTTTCTCGGAGCGAATCTTCGCGTCGTAGTGCTGGCCGGCCATTCCGTAACCGAACCGACCGTAGATGATGCTCTCGGAAGCCCAGAGCGTTGCCATTGGTTCGCCGCGCTCGTGTGCCTCATGCAGCATCCTGGTCATCATGTTGGTCAAGATTCCCTGGCGCCGGTGAGTGGCCGCGACGGTCACGATGGTCACTAGCGCCGCCGGCAGCTTCGCCCCACCGGGCACTGTGGTGTCGGCCATGAAAGAGCCGGATGTGCCGACGATCTCGTCGCCGTCAAACGCTCCCACCGATCTCAACATCTTTCCGAAATTCGCCCATCGGTCGCGCGACTCCTGGTCACCGGGCGGATGATTCCCGAAACCTCGCGCTACAGCATGGCCAAATCGCGGCCACTCTTCTTCTGTTGGCGGTCTGTACTCGATGTTCATATGGCTAATCGTGATCTGTTCTGGATTTTTCGAACATCCAGACTAACGCGCTCCAGTTTGCCCTGCGCGGCAGACTCTGGTTAGAAATGGTGAGGGCACCACGGCGCCTGGTCTGCCGGGAACATCCGGTCCAGCCTCCGCAGCGCGCCACCTGTGTGCTCCTGCACGCGTCCTGACCTCGATAGGTCGGAGAGCCTCACTCCTCCCAGATAGATCGCTCCCAGCTCGGACGCTCCGAGTGTGATGTCTGGAGATTCAGCAGTTCTCTTGCAGTCAGCGCCCTCTGTAGAACCGTCCAGGACGAACGTTCCTCCGGCGTCTGGCAGAAAACTATCGGCCACCTCTATGACCAGGCGATCGGTAGCTGAATACGTGCGGGCAGACAGAGCCTTTGCAGGGTCCAGCAGCCGGACCCAGAGCCCATCGGCCAGCTTTCTCTCCAACTGACGCGGGTCTGCCAGCATCCACCAGACCGGATCGTCAGGCGGCCTCGAGTGCGCAGTGACGCCGCGCACGAGATCGACATCGAACAGGAATCGCCAGAGCGCTGCATGAGCAGCATCGGTGACCGTAACGCACTCGACCACATCCATCTTCAGCACATCGTCCTCGTCAGGATTGACCTGCATCAGTCGATACGCGGCATATCCCTGGACTTCGCCGTCCTCTTCATATGCGACGTGGAAGAGCCCACTCCAGTCTCCGCGCACGCGCTCGTCATCGAAGAAGAAGTAACGCCAGCGCGACTCCGACCTGTCTACGAATCCGGGCCGGCCGCTAGCTGCACGCTCCCAGACTCCGGGCATCAACTGCAGCGCCTCTTCGTGGGTCTTGAACCGGACTCTTCCGGGGGTTTCCGGGCCGTGCGCGAATCTCGAAAAGGCGGAATCGATCTCCCAGTCCTCGGCAATCGTCCCCATGCCGAACCCGAAGCGAGAGTAGATCGCAGACTCACTCGCCCACAGCGCCGCGGCTGGTTCTTCCCGCTCCCGAGCCTGTTCAAGCAGCGCAGTCATCGTGCCATTGAGCACCCCGCGCCTGCGGTGCGTTGCAATGGTGCAGACATACGCGATTCCAGCCGCGCGAACCTTGCTTCCGCCTGGAAGAGTCAACAGGTGCGAGTCGGTTCCGCCAGTGCCGACGATCTGCTCGTCATCGAACGCGGCGAAAAGCCTGTCCAGCTCAGCCCGGTCATCGCGCAGACGCTCTGTGTCTTCAGGGTGCACATGGCCGTTGAACGCCCTGCGCACCAGCGTCCGCCACGTGGGGAATTCGTCCGTTGTTATCAGGCGATGCTTAATGCCCATAGCTTCTCAGTCCAGCCTTCGGCTCACTCAGCCATCTCCCGCGCCGTTTACACTTGCGGCTCGAACCTCCAGTGAATGCGTGTGAGATGAGCCAAAACCGTCCTCTCGAAGGCAAGACCGCCATCATAACCGGTGCGACATCCGGCATTGGCCGCGCTGCCGCGATTCTGTTCGCCCATAGCGGAGCGAAAGTCATCGCGGCCGGTCGCCGCGCCCCGGAGGGCATGGAGACAGCCCGGCTCGCCACTGCCGATGGCGGCATATGCGAGTTCGTTCAGTGCGATGTGACAGATGCCGAGCAGGTGAACGCGCTCGTGCAGCGAGCGGTGGATGTATTTGGCCGCCTTGACTGCGCTTTCAACAACGCAGGCGTATTTCCAGACACAGGCCGGCTGCACGAATCCGACGCGGAAGTCCTCGATGTCTCGCTGGACGTCAACGTCAAGGGAACATGGAACTGCATGAAGGCGGAGCTCGATGTCATGGTCGAGCAGGGCAGTGGAGTGATCGTCAACGACTCGTCGCTCTCAGGCGTTCGCGGATCTCGCGGCCGGCCGGCGTATACGGCAGCCAAGCACGCCGTTGTCGGACTGACTCGCACCTGCGCTATCGACTACGCCAGGTTCGGGCTGAGAATCAACGCGGTATGCCCGGGACCGATCGACACGGCGATGATGGAAGAGGTGGATTTCCACGATCCAGAACGTCGAACGCGTAGAGAGAATGCGCTGCCGATGGGCCGCTACGGTACTTCTGACGAAGTCGCTGAGCTGGTGGCATGGCTGTGCTCAGACGCATCGTCATACGTCAATGGACAGGCATTCGTGATCGACGGCGGACTGTCGGCCGTCTAAGGCTATCGGGTCCAGGGCGCCTGGTACTGCGGTGTGGGATGCGACGCTCCTTCAGGCTCTCGAACCGTTCCCTCACGCCAAGACTCAACCGGCTCCCAGTCAAGAAGCCTCTTACCCTTTGAGATGTCCAGAGGACTCGTGAAGTCTGGCAGCGGACGCCGGAAATTCACCTCGCCGTACTCGCGTTCGATAGCTTCCTCAGTCGGTATCTCAAGCACCGTGTCTTTCGCGTTGATGAAGAACGCCTCGTGACCGCCGAACTCCTTCTCAAGCGCGAGACGGCACGCCCGCGCCGCATCGTGCCTGCCGACCCATGCCCAGAACCCCATCGCAGCGCGCCCGGACGTCTCGGTCTTGTTCCCGTTTTCGGCATGGTTGCGAGCCGTCGCCGGGTCCCACAGCGCGTGAAAGCGCATGTTGGCTATCTGCAGACCCGGACGCCTGCGCACGAATGCTTCTCCCATCTGCTCGCCGAGCCACTTCGACTGCGAGTAGGCATCCTGCACCCGCGTCGGATGAGCCTCGTCGACAGGGAAGTACTCGGGCGTGAAGAGGTCTGCGCCCCAGCCAGCGCCAAGCGCGTTGATCGAGGACGCCATCACGATCTTCTTGATGCCGTACAGCTCTGCCGCTTCAAGGACGTTCCAGTTGGAGAGCATGTTGATGCGAAAGACCGTGTGCTCGGCGTCGGTGTTCGGAGCCGGTATCGCGGCCATATGCACAACCGCATCGACACCCTGCATGACCGATACGGTCTGTCCGTAGTCTGTGAAGTCGACTCGCTGGAACAGCGCGCCTGAGTCATGCGACGTTGGCGGCGGCGGCTTCACATCGGCATTGATGCAGATGTGACCGTGCGCCGCAAGCTCGGCCATGATGTATTCACCGGCTCGTCCTGAGCCGCCTGTCACGAGAACTTTCATCTATCAAACTCCATAGTCTTGGAATAAGAACAGCCGGCGCTGATCATCGCGTCAGTCGTTCCAGGCCAAGCTCATCTGTGCATGAATCGAACCACTCCACCACCTCGCGGTGCAGTGGTATGCCTTCGACTGTTCGCTTCTGCGCCTCTTCGTGCTCCGGCAGACCAGCGTAGAACACTCGATCATGGCCCGGCGCAGGTGGCGTCTCAACCAGGTACTGCAGGAAATCGTCCATCGACTGCTTGAAGCTGTCCACATCGGCGAAAGCGTCTATCGAGTACGCGGCCACGAACTGTGTGCCGTTGCCGGGCGGATTCGTCACACCGAACACGCCAGCGGACAGTATGCCCGCGAAGATCTGGCCGATCACCGCCATTCCGTATCCCTTGTGCGATCCCATCTCGCGCGTCGCGCCAAACGGCAGAAGCCTCGTCGCCTCCGGCACCGGCTGCTCGCCCATGATCGGCGTGCCCTCTTCGTCTGCGATAAGACCTGGAAGCACTGGCGCACCGGTGCGGCGAAGTAGCTGGATCTTGTTGGCTGCGACAGCTGATGAAGAGATGTCCAGCACGAACGGCGGCATGCTCTTCGCTGGAACTGCCCACGAATGCGGCACCGCTCCGACTCTCGGAACCGCTCCGTGTGTCGGTACCATGACCGCGCCACCGCCGGTGATCGCATAGCCGATCATGTCGTGCTCGAGCGCGAGCATCGAGTGATACGCCATCATGCCGGGGTGACGGCTGTTGAAGATGGTCACCGCGCCCATTCCGAACTCTTTGGCTTTCGAGATAGCGATCTCCATAGCTCTGGGACAGGCAACAAGGCCGTGTGCCCCGTCAGCATCTAGAGTTGCCGTCGCCGGAGCCTCGCGCACGATCTTCATATCGGGCGTCGGGTTGATCCCGCCCTCGTCGAACATCTTCACGTAGTTCCGAAGCATGTTCGATACGCCGTGCGTCTCGCAGCCACGCTCGTCTGCGACGACCAGCGCGTCCATGGCCAGGTGGGCATCATCATCCGGCATGCCCATCTTCAAGAAGATCTCTTTCGTGGTGCGCCGCAGGTCCTGCGGCATCACCATCACTCGGTCTTCTTCCGGCACATGAAAATGGTCAAGCATTCTTTGTCTCGATCTGCTTTGAGATCTTCTCAAGCGCTCTTGCGATACGCGGCACCAAACGTTCTGGGTGATCTTCAGTGGCCATCATCTTCTTTGCAATCCAACTAGACGTGATAGCAGCGACATCAATTACCTCAGTATCTTCGTACTGTTCACCCGTAGTCGCTTGGTAAGAAGAATCGACGGTGATTTTTGAAACCTTTGCTCTGATCTCATCATTCTTAAAAGACTCTGTCCATTCTCCTGATTCATCCTCAGGGATGGGGATCCCGAACTCCTCGAAATAGCCAACCCGCATCGCAGAGTACTTCCAGTTCATTTGATGAGGTATTCCGTCGATACTCATAGTCTTAATTCGTACTTGGACTCTTAAGGCAGGACCTAGGCCAAGATTGGACAATCGCAACTTGATGAGATGCGACCGCCATGCAACGATCTCTGCTGTTATTCGTGGTCGGCGTGTCGCTTCATGATCTCTGTCCATACGTTTGACTATGTCGCGCGTCGACTTAGCGTAAACAGCGGTTATAGCGACCAAAACAAACGTAAGAACAGCGGTCGCGATTGCTAATGCATCCAATTCTCAGTCCTCCAACACTCCGCATGGATTCCAGATCTGCTGTAGAGGAACACATCATGTCCCAACTCACCGCGGCCTATCTCTTCAGAGGCTCCGTTCCAAGCTCGGCGCTGATCGAATCGAACCACTCGATCACCTCGTTATGCAGAGGAATCCCGCGCTCTGCACGATCCTGCGCCTCCTCGTGCTCAACAAGGCCCGCGTAGTAGACACGGTCGTGGCCGGGCGCAGGCGGCGTCTCTGCCAGGTAAGTCATGAAGTCGTCCATCGACTTCTTGAAGCGTGAGACATCAGTGAACGCGTCCACCTTGTACGCGGCGACGAAGTGCGACATGTGCCCCATGCCGTAGTCGCCGAAAGCGCCTGACGAGAGGATTCCGCCGAAGACCTGTGCCACGACGCTCAACCCGTAGCCCTTGTGCGATCCCATCTCGCGTGTTGCGCCCGTGGGCAGCAGCCAGGTGTGGTCCGGCACCTCTTCCTCGTCCATGATCGGAGAGCCGTCCGCGGCAGCCATGAGACCCGGTATGGTCGGCTTCTCCATGCGCCTGAGCAGCGTGATCTTGTTCGCAGCGACCGATGACGAGGAGATGTCCAGAACGAATGGAGGCATCTCACCTGTTGGCACCGCACACGCGTGTGGATTTGCGGCCATGCGAGGCTCTGCTCCGAAAGTCGGAACCATGTTCTGGCCGCCCGCAGTGATGGCGTAGCCGATCATGTCGTGGGGCAGAGCGAGCATGGCGTGGTATGCCATCATCCCGGCGTGGCGGCCATTGCTCATCGTCACGGCGCCGATGCCGTATCTGTCGGCTTTCTCGATGGCGATCTGCATCGCCTTGGGAGCGACCACAAGGCCAAGCCCGGCGTCGCAGTTGATGGTCGCTGTGGTCGCTGACTCCCGCTCGGTTCGCCAGTTCGGATCGGGGTTGACGTAGCCCTGTCCGAACATCTCGATATACCGGCGCATCATGTTCGAAACGCCGTGCGTGTCAGTGCCGCGATCGTCTGCCGAAACCAGCGCGTCTGTCGCCAGCGCAGCATCAGCGTTGCTCAGGCCGATCTTGCGGAACAGTGAGTCGACGCTTCGGCGCAGGTCGGCTGACATGACGCGCGTCTCATCTTCAGGTGGTACGTGGAAGTGCTCTAGCATCTCTATACCTTGACAGTCTGGGGCATTCTGGCAGCCAGAGAATGCCGGGTCAGCGCGAAAGCGTGAGGGCGAGCCTGGCTGCTGGCCGGGATTCTACTCCGCTTCCGCGTCCATGAATCGACGAGGGACGGAGCTGTAGCGCGGTGGCGTGGAGCGGAAGCGCGAGCGGGCGGTGCTCGCCGATGCCAGGCTGCCCTGGTTGACGGGTCCCGGAGTGACAAGTGCGAGGCCGGGGTTGTCGTCATCATCGCTTACCCAGCCGTAGCGATGGCGGTTGTTCGGCACAAAGCTGCGGGTGGTGAAGATCACGACGAAGGCGACGGGAAACGTGAGGAACATGTAGGCTGAGCCGATCAGCAGAACGAACATAGCGCCGCTGATCGGTCCGAACTTTTCAAAGCCGATTCCGCCGTCAGGCAGATCGCCAGTGGCTCTTGCGATGCCCGCCCAGACCAGCAGCAGAGTCACGCCAGCGAACGCGGCCAGTGTTCCTGCCTTGGCATCGGCGTAGAGCGGGCGCTTCCCGAAACCGGCAAGCAGGCCGGTGACGATTCCTCCGTAGACGGGCGCTATGACCGCACCAGATGCTCCCTGGTCGCCGAGTCCCATGAACGATTCACCGGGCGACATGGACATAGCGATCCAGTTGGCGCCGGCGATGGTGAATCCTCCGACAAGTACGGCCAGCGTGATCCTGCGGTTGCGTCTGGAGAGCATGGACCGCAGACCGGGGCGGATCGCTCCAGCGATAACGATGATGAATTCAACAAGATCGCGCATGGTCGAGATTCTAGCTGCAATCTCCGGGCGGTTTTGTCTGAAGCTGTTCGTGCAATCCGCGCCCTGTCGCCCTAAATCGCCCGTTCGTGCGCCGGAAGCGAATGACTACGGCACAACACTTGAGGCTATGAAGACCATCTCTTCACTCTCCTCTTCAAATGGCGTCCCATCGAACCATCCGAGAACCTGGTCCACCTGCAGGTTCGTCTCCTCCAGCATCGCGAACACCTGGTGCGGGAAGAGGTATCTCAGGGTCACCGCAAGGCGTGCGACCTCTGTACTTGCGTCTGCTTCGCCAATCTCTTCTACGACCTGTTCGGCGCTGTTGATCTGCGAATCGGTGTCGAATCTGTTCTGCGCGCTGAGACGGAATCGTCTTCCCTGCCTCTCCACTTCGCCGATCTCTACCGGCAGCTCGGACTCATCGAACACCAGGTCAGGCGTTGGATTGAAGATGTTGAAGACGAGGCGTCCACCCGGCGCAAGGTGCCGCGCCGCCGAGCACAGGGTCGAGAGCTGGTCTTCCTCGGTAAGAGCCAGCAGTAGCGTGCGTGCGGGAATCGAGACCAGCGCGAAGTCGTGCCGGCGCAGGTCCAGCGTTCGCATATCGGCATGAACAAGTGTCAGCGAGCCGTCGAGTGGTCCGGCATCTGCGGCCTTTTGCTCAGCAACCGCCAGCATCTCTCGGCTGGCGTCGATGCCGACAACCTCGACTCCGCGCTCAGCAGCCGGGATAGCGATTCGCCCTGTGCCGACGCCGATCTCAAGCACCGGGCCGTCGGCTGCGAGCGCCGCGTTCAGGTAGAACTCGACCTCATCACCACTCTCGGTCGAGTAGAAGAGGTCGTACCACCGGGCCCAGTCCTCGTAATTCATGGTGTGACGCTATCCCTGGCCCACGGTCTCCATGAAGTGACGTCCGTAGGTGCTCATGAACGTTGGGATGTGTGTGTAGTGGTAGAGGATTCCAGACTCTGCGTGCTGCAGCGCCTGCTCTGCCGCGCCGGGAGTGCCAGATGCCTTGCCCGCGGCGTGGATTCGAGTGAACGTCTCATCGATCACGCGTCGGACATTCGGGTGGCCGTTTTCCCCGGGATGACCGAGTGACTGCGCAAGGTCCGTCGGTCCGATGAAGAACACATCGACACCTTCTACTGACAGGATCTCATCCAGGTTGCCGACCGCCTCGGTGTCTTCGATCTGTACGCACACCAGCATCTGCTCATTCGCGCTCCGGACGTACTCCTTAGTGGAGACGCCGAATCCGAAGTCCGCCATTCGTCCGCCACCCAGGCCTCGCTTGCCTTCCGGGTAGAAGCGGCAGGCATCGACGGCAGCCTGCGCCTCGTCCGCAGTGTTCACGTGTGGAACCTGCACGCCCATCGCCCCACGATCCAGATACTTGTTGATGATTGCCGGATCGTTCTTCTCGGGCCTCACTACCGGCGTTATCCCATGAAGCTCAGCGGCAAGGATCAATGGGCCGACGTTGTCTGGCGTGATCGAGCCGTGCTCCGCGTCAAGCATCACCCAGTCGAATCCCAGCTCGCCGATCATCTCGACGATCTCCGCTGAGGGAAACTGCACGGAAACTCCGAATGCCGGGTTTCCGTTCTTGATCAGGTCTTTCATTCGGTTGCTCTGCATCGTCTGGCTCTTCTCATTTGCGATGGATGAAAGCGCTCAATCCGGGCGGGACAGGTGGCTCAAATCTTGGCGTCGGCCATGTATTGCCCCTGCAGCGCTGTTGACAGCGTAAAGGTACAGGCTGAAACTTCGTTCTTACGCTCGATTTCCCAGTAGGGCGTCGGAGCGGGTATACCGCGAAACCGGATACCACGCTGAAGGCGACGCCGGAGTTTGGAGAACGCCGTGACGCTGCAGACCGATTTCAAGACGAGGCTCGCATCCCGCCAGGCGCGGCTTGGGACCGAGACCGCGTTCGAGACCCTCGCAAAGGCGAAGGCGCTCGAGGCCCAGGGCAGGAACATCATTCACCTTGAGATCGGTGAGCCTGATTTCGACACTCCAGAGCACATCCGCTCGGCGGCGAAGCAGGCCCTCGATGACGGCTTCACACACTATGGTCCGTCCCCCGGCCAGATGGAGCTTCGAACCGCCATCGCGAAGCATCAGTCAGAGCGACAGGGCTACGAGATCTCGCCAGAACGCGTGATCGTCACGCCGGGCGGCAAGCCCGTGATGTTCTTCACCATGATGGCGCTGATCGAATCCGGTGACGAGGCGATCTACCCGAACCCCGGATTCCCGATCTACGAGTCGATGATCGAGTACATGGGCGGCACCGCAGTGCCGGTCCCACTGAAGGAAGAGTTCGACTTCTCGCTGGATGTGAAGCAGCTTGAGAGCCTGATCACAGATCGCACCAAGCTCATCATCGTCAATTCGCCGAACAACCCCTGCGGATCGATCATCCAGAAGGAAGACCTCGAAAAGATCGCAAAGCTGGCGGTCGAGCATGACCTTGTTGTCCTTTCAGATGAGATCTACAAGGACATGTACTACGAAGGGGAACACGAGTCGATCACGCAGTTCCCCGACATGATCGACCGCACGATCATCCTGGACGGGTTTTCGAAGAGCTACGCCATGACCGGGTGGCGTCTCGGCTACGGCGTGTTCCCTGAATGGCTCGTCGAGCCGGCATCTCGCCTGATGACTAACAGCGTGTCCTGCACATCTGTCTTCAGCCAGATGGCAGCGATCGCCGCTCTCGAAGGTCCGCAGGATTCCGTAGCAGAGATGATGGAGGAGTTCACTGCGAGGCGAGAGCTGGTTGCAGAAGGCCTCAACTCTCTTCCCGGAGTCACCTGCAAGATCCCGAAGGGCGCTTTCTACGCCTTCCCGAACATCTCAGGCACCGGCCTCTCAAGCAAAGAATTTGCTGACCGCGCTCTTAACGAGGCAGGTGTGGCGCTGCTTGCGGGAACCGCCTTTGGCAAGTACGGAGACGACTACATCCGCATCTCGTTCGCAAACTCCCGCGAGAACCTGACAGAAGGCATCGAGCGGCTGCGCAAGATGCTGGTTGGCGAGTAGCAGGCGTCAGTCCTTCAGATAGAAGGTCATTGACTGCAAGGCCATCACCGGGTCGACACCCTGTACGCGCACGTCCGGCGGCACGGATGGCGCTATCGGCGCGTAGTTGAGAATCGCCTTGACGCCAGAGCGGACCAGCTCGTTTATCACGTCCTGCGCATACGCAGCTGGGACAGTGACGATGCCGATCTTGATGTCGCGCGTGGAGACGGTTTCTGGCAACTCGCTCAGTTGCTGAACGCGCAGGCTTCCGACCTGATGTCCGACGAGTCTTTCGTCGGCATCGAATGCTGCGACGATGCGGAACCCCTCAGGCTCAAAGCCTGGATACGATGCAACAGCGCGTCCCAGCCGGCCCATGCCGATCAGAACGGCATTCCACCGCTCATCAAGGCCGAGGATCGACCGAAGCCTGGCAGCGAGGTTGCCGACGTCGTATCCGCGCCCCTGCTTTCCGAACCTGCCAAAGTAGGAGAGGTCCTTGCGGATCTGCGCCGGGGTCATCTGCAGCTGCGCGCCGAGCTGCTCCGAGCTGATCACTTCGATGCCGGCTGAAGCGAACTGCCCAAGTACCCGGACGTACAACGGAAGCCGCTGCACAACAACCTCCGGGACCATGGCGACGTCTATCGGCTCGTGTCTGTCTTCCTGTGTAACCATCTCATCAAATCCGATTGTGAAGCTTGTGTGCTTTTTATCACACAGAGATAACTTGTGCGTTACCGACATCTGGCGGCGCCGTCTGGTACAGGCACACACAGGCGCGAGACGAGCACGAGTTAGCAGGGCGTCTGCTGGCATAATCGCGGACCATGTTCGTGGCAGCAGCGAGAATCGAATTGCACTTGCCCGCCAGCCAGTCTCTGAAAGACAGGCGGCGCATCGTGCGATCACTGATCGACCGCTCTCATCGCGGGTTCAACTGCGCTGTAGCAGAGGTCGGCGCGCTCGATAAGTGGCAGATCGCAGGCCTTGGAGTGAGCATCGTCAGCTCAACAGAGACGCATGCCCGTGAAAGGCTGGACCAGGTGGTGAGATTCATCGAGCAGTTCAACCCCGAGGCGATCGTCACCTCGGTGGAGATCGATGCCATGCCATTCGAAGATTGAATCGCTGCATTGTTCAGGAAAAGAAAACGCCCCGTGACAGGAATGTCACGGGGCGTTCTGTTCATATTGCCCGTACCAGAGCGCCCGCAGGCGTCATGGGCTGGCTGCTATGCAGCAGCAGTGGTCTTTTTCGCCTTCTCTGCGACTGCGCGTCGTGCAGATTCGGGCGAATCCACCTTGAAAGAGCACTGCAGGCACTGCAGGGCGCGGCCGTCTGGCGTGTTGACCAGCTCCACGTCACCCGAGCACTTGGGGCATGCCTTCAGGTAAATCACTTCGATCCTCAATTCAGCCTTTATCCAGTTGTCCCCGCTCAAGCGAGTCGAGGCGTTTCCCGTCCCAACCATTGCCTGTGGCGTCGAAATCAATCGCGCTCACAAACTGCCGGCTGACGACCGGCGGCCCATAATACCGACTACTTCCGTAGTTGTCCACCGATTTTCGACAGGATTCGTAACGACTTTGTTACGCCCGAGAAGCTGCGATGGATTCATCGGACCTTCCGTTTGTGCAATCAGTCACTATTTCACCTGCCGCAGAATACTTTACACGACTTGTGTTAGTTATTACAATGCCATACGTGTTGCGAATCGTTGCGGCGCAACTGGAGAGCCCTTTCGATAGATGGAATCTCGCAGGTTCACAGAAGAATCCCGGGAAAACCGGCAGACAGGCCGAATCGACACGTCTGGCGCGTGGGTCATGGCGGCTGAGTTTGACCGAATACTTGGCGAAATCCTGTCCGCTGCGGGCCTGGGAGACGAATTTCGGCAAGCTCTTCCTGCTCCACGCAGCGAACTCGGGATTGCAGGATCCGCAACAAGCGCAAGTGAGTCGCACGAATACGCCGGCGACAGATACGAAGCTGTCTACGTGATCAGCGTTGCGGCACGACTTGCCGAGATGCATCCGAACACGCTTCGCAAGTACGACAGGGAAGGGCTGGTGCGTCCGTCCAGGACCGAAGGACGGCAGCGACTCTACTCGGAAACCGATGTGCTCCGGCTCCAGATTGTGCGGACACTGGCTGAGCGTTACGGAATCAACCTCAATGGCGTGCGCCTCGTTATGGACCTTGTCAGGCTCGTCACCGGCGTCGTGAACCTTCTTGAGAACAGCGAAGAGCTCAAGGGAAAGCGCACGGCAGAGGTGGCCGCGCGTGAGCTTCGGCGAATGCTCACCAGCCTTGGAGCCAACGACTAGCAAAGTGGCGATCTAGAGACCACGGATCAACTGAAACGGCGGGAAATGAGTACGGAAGACGACAAGATCGAAGCGAATACAGGTTCTGATACGGACTCTGAGGAAGAGAGCGAAGATTCAGTCGACGAAGCGTCAGAGCTGGAAAGCAGGTTGGAAGAAGCCGAGCGGGAGCGCGATCAGTTCAAGCGTCTGGCCCAGCGAGCCCAGGCGGATCTCGTCAACTATCGGAACCGCGTGCGCGAAGAACAGGAGTCATTGCAGGGGAGAACCGTAGAGCGCGTCTCCTCAAGGTTCATAGAGATCGCTGACCAGTTGGAGCGAGCTCTCGAAGGAGAGGCTGCGGCAGGGGTTGAAGAGCAGTGGGTTTCGGGGGTCGAAGGGATATACCAGAACCTGCTCAACGCCCTGAAGGCCGAGGGATTTGAGCGATTTGACGCCAATGGCGAAGAATTCGACCCGCGTCAGCATGATGCCCTGCTGGTGACTCCAACAGCGGATGTGCCAACAAATCACGTGATTCGCCAGTTGGTCGCTGGATATACGAGGCACGGAGATGTTGTGAGGCCGGCGCAGGTGGAGATCGCATCAGCGCCTGAAGAGAACGAATCGGACGGAAACGAGTAGTGCGGTAAACGAAGACGGAACCCTGGAATCCAGGAGTTCCATCACAGTCAGACAGAAAGCTAGCCACGAGGCCGCCGAAAGCGGCACAGATCAGGAAAAGAGATGCCAAAGATCATCGGAATCGACCTCGGCACAACCAACTCCGCAATGGCGGTGATGCAGGGCGGTGAGCCAGAGATCATCGAGAACGCGGAAGGGCGGAGGACCACTCCGTCGGTCATTGCCGTCAACACGAAGACCAGCGAGCGGTTCGTCGGTGAGCTGGCCCGTCGCCAGGCCATCACGAACCACGAGAACACCATCTACTCGGCCAAGCGTTTCATTGGCCGCCGTTTCGACGACCCCAGCGTCCAGGAAGACGCCAAGCGCGTCGCCTTCCAGCTAGCCAAGCTCGACAACGGCGACGTTGGTATCGCGCTTGCTGGCAAAGACCACGCTCCGCCAGAGATCTCGGCAATGGTCCTCCGCAAGCTCAAGGAAGACGCTGAGGCGAAACTGGGCGACACGGTCACCCAGGCAGTGATCACCGTTCCGGCCTACTTCAACGACGCTCAACGAGACGCCACGAAGGTCGCCGGACAGATCGCCGGTCTCGAAGTCCTGAGAATCATCAACGAGCCAACAGCAGCATCTCTTGCCTACGGCCTCGACACCAAGAAGGACGAGACGATCGCCGTCTACGACCTTGGCGGCGGCACATTCGACATCACCATTCTCCAGATCGGCGATGGCGTGTTCGAGGTCAAATCAACCAATGGCGATACCCACCTGGGGGGAGACGACTTCGACCAGGTGATAGTCGACCACATCGCTGAGCAGTTCAAGGCAGAGAACGGCATCGATCTCCGCGACGATCCCTCGGCGCATCAGCGAGTGAGAGTTGAGGCGGAGCGGGCGAAGATCGAGCTATCGACCGTCGCAACAACAGAGATCAACCTGCCGTTCATCTCGGCAGATGCCAGCGGTCCGAAACACCTGCAGCTCAGCCTGACACGAGCAAAGCTCGAAGAGCTGACTGCAGCGCTGCTACAGCGCACCGTCGCTCCTTGTGAAGCTGCGCTCAAGGACGCAGGTGTCAGCCGCGACGGGATCGACGAGATCGTCCTGGTTGGCGGCATGACCCGCATGCCTTCTGTGACCGAGAAGGTGAAGGAGATCTTCGGCAAAGAGCCGAACAAGACCATCAACCCGGATGAGGTTGTGGCGATTGGCGCTGCGATCCAGGGCGGCGTTCTGCAGGGAGACGTGACGGACGTTCTGCTTCTCGACGTGACCCCTCTCACATGGGGCATCGAGACCCTCGGTGGCGTGAAGACAACGCTGATTGAGCGGAATACTACGATTCCCGCTTCCAAGAGCGAGATCTTCACAACCGCTGCAGACGGCCAGTCCAGCGTGGAGATCCACGTGCTCCAGGGCGAGCGTCCGATGGCTGCCGACAACATCTCCGTCGGCCGCTTTACGCTTGACGGCATCCCGCCTGCGCCGCGCGGCACGCCTCAGATTGAGGTGACCTTCGACCTCGACGCTGACGGCATTCTGACCGTGTCCGCCAAGGACAAGGGCACAGACCGCGAGCAGCACATAACCATCACCGGTCGTTCAGGTCTGTCCGATAATGAAGTCGAACGGATCATGAAGGAGGCCGAGGACCACGCCGAGGAGGACCGCAAGCGCAAAGACTCGGTCGATGCCAGGAACTCGGCGGAGAGCGCGGTCTTCCAGGCTGAGAAGATCCTGGAAGAGCACGGCGACAAGGTCGGAGACGACGTGAAAGCCGATGTCCAGTCGCACATCGACAGGGTCAAGGACCTGCTGAAGGACGAGAACGCAGATCCCGATCAGCTAGTGCAGGCGACAACAGACCTGCAGACCAGCCTTCAGAAGATCGGAGAAGCGATGTACGCGTCTGGCGCTGGAGCTGCGAGTGCAGCCGACGGCTTTGAAGAGGGCGGTGAAGGCGGCTCCGATGACGGAGAAGAGACTGTCGAAGGCGAGTTCCGGGAAGTGGACTAGCTTCCTGGCTAAATAGCGAAGACCGCCGCGGGCGGCTTGAGGCGACTCAGGCCGCCCTTTGTGTACCTCTTGTGCCGTTCATCTCCACATTCATGCGATGCCCCGATTCCGTTCACACTGCGGTAAGCTTCACGCCAGCTTCCAGACGGTCGGCAGGTCAGATGCGCCATGTCGGCAAGCGAAGAGGAAACAGGAGAAACCACGTGACGCAGGACTGGCTGCCGCTCCCCGGCACCCCCGTAGAAGAGTTGGACACACCGGCAATCGTGATCGACCTCGATGCAGCCGAGGCGAACATCGCGAAGATGCAGCAGTTTGCGAACGATGCCGGGATCAGCGTCCGGCCTCACACCAAGACGAACAAGAGTCCGTACTGGGCGTGGAAGCAGCTCAACGCAGGCGCAATTGGAATCTGCTGTGCGAAGGTCGGCGAAGCGGAGCAGATGGCAGCAGCAGGGATTCCAGAGATCCTGATCCCGAACCAGGTCATCACCCCTCGCAAGATCAGCCGGCTGATGTCAGTGGCAGGCACTACGAAGACCATCGTCGCGGTCGACAGCGCTGCGAACGTCGCTGATCTTTCGAGCGCGGCCACAGCTCATGGAATCGAGCTAGGCGTCCTGATCGAGATCAACGTTGGCATGGATCGCTGCGGAGTCGACCCCGATGCCGCTCCCGCGCTTGCACAGGAGATCGTCAAAGCATCAGGTCTCAGGTTCGATGGCCTCATGGGATATGAAGGCCACACTGTCGCGGCCAGGGACTTCGAAGACCGAAAGACAGAGGCGCTGAGAGCGATGGACAAGCTGCTCTCGGCTGCGGCTGGCATCAGGCAGGCAGGCATACCGGTCAACATCGTCTCAGCAGCAGGCACCGGCACTTACAACATCTCGGGTCCTCTCGACGGCATCACGGAGATCCAGCCGGGCAGCTACATCTTCATGGATGGCGACTACCTTGAGGTGTTCGAGGACTTCAAACCGGCGATGACGCTGCTCACCACAGTCATATCGAAAACCGGTGACCGCGCTGTGCTTGATTGCGGCCTGAAGTCGGTCAGTGTGGACCGGGGAACTCCATACGCAGTCGGTATCGAAGGTGTTGAGGTTGGAAGTCCGTCTGAAGAGCACACAAAGATCTCGCTGTCTGGCGAGGCTAAGAACCTCAGTGTTGGCGACAACGTTAGCCTGCGGGCCATGCACGGCGACACCACCATCAACGTGCATGACTACTACTTCTGCGTGCGCAACGGGAAGCTGGAGACGGTGGCTCCAATAGTCGGCCGAGGAAAGTTCAGGTAGGGCAGGGTGACATGAATCTGGAAATCAAATCTGGAAATCGAAAGCGGACGCCCGGCAGAGAGTTCCGAAAGTGGGTGATCATCGGCGCAGTGGTCGGCGCCGTGCTCGCTGGGGTCGTAGCTTTCCTCAGCGTCGGCCTGGTGATGGTCGGTGGCGCGCTGGTAGGCGCAGTCATTGGCGTGCCCATCGGGTTGATCAAGGCCTTCCTGGCTCTGTTCCGCAGAAACTGAGCCTACTAAGTAGCCGCCGACTCTGCCAGGTCGATCGCGGTGATGCTGAGCTTCAACACGTCTTCAGGAGGAGCGACAAGCTCTCCCGACGGAGACTTCAGCGGCTTCTCGTCTATAAGCGACTGCCTGTCTATCCAGTGCCAGCCGTCCGGCACAGCCAGCTCCGATCCGTTGACCGGTCTCGTGAAGTAGATGAAGTCGATGTGCTGATGCTCTCCGACCTTGGTGTCGTAGACGTTTTCAACCATCACCGTGTAGGGCGGAATCACCTGGGCGAGATTGCTGATATCCGGCAGCGGCGAGGTCGGCATGATCGTCACATCGAGGCATGTCTCCTCTTTCACTTCACGGATCGCAGCCTGCACAGGATCCTCGTTAGGCTCTACGTGGCCTCCGGGTGCCAACCAGGCCTGGACTTTCTCGTGCCAGTGAACGAGGGTGGAGCCGTTGGCTACGACTATTCCTGTTGAGGTGAAGTGACGAATCATCCTGCACAGATTACCCGTATCTGGACTCAGAAGCTCTTTATCCTGAAACAGGTAGGCAAGGGGGGGTAGTGCCGCATGGCAGAGACACCCCCGCCTCCTAAGATCGCGAACTGAATTGAAGTGTGCTGCCCCAAGTTAAATAAAGGCAAAATGCCGCACTGAACCGCCAGTTGAAGTTGATTCTGAGGCCATTCGGCGTCAGAATGCCCGTTGGCCAAAACGCTCCGCAGGTTCAGCCAACAGCTACGCTTATCCCATGAACTACCTGGAATTCATCGAACTCATTGGCCGGAGAGGCCGGATCGAGAAATCCGAGGACGCCACGCGTGCGGTTCAATCCACCCTTGAGACGCTTGCTGAGTGTCTGCCTGGGCCGCAGCTGAAGAGTCTCGCCGCCAAGCTTCCGCGTGAAGCGGCGATGTACCTGGAAAGCCGGGGTGACCGTGAAGAGTTCTCGGTTCACGAATTCTTTGAGCGGGTGAGCAAACGCTCCAACATCGAAAAGCCGATCGCCACCCAGCGCGCGTGGGCTGTGCTCTCAGTTGTCGAACAGCAGATGTCACTCCAGGAGTTCAACGAGCTTCGTGCTGCGCTTCCGAAGCAGTATGAGCGACTGTTCGAGTTCGCTGTCTAGACTCAACTGCCCGGCCGGTTCCCCGGAATTTGTATTCAACGAGTGTCCTGACGGGCGCTCTTTTTGCGTTTGATGCCTGTGAAAGGCGTGCTAACGCAAGAGAGGCCACCGGGTTAACAGCCATGTGGCCGCTAACCGGGTGACCCCTCTTGTTGAGGTGCCCTGCTAAGAATGGGCGCCCTACAGCAGGACACCTCCGGTACTACTATTCATGCTTAGCAAACACCTCCTTTCATTATCGTTTGCAGTCCGGGGCCATTGCCCTCGGCTGAACAGCTGCGTAAGCATCGCCCGCCGTTGAATCCATTATGCCACAGGCGTCCAAAAACCTGTCCTCCGTGACTGTGAGAGGTCACGCATCCTCTGGACGGATACCCCACAGCCCGGAATCTCATCTCACTTTCATCATGGCTACAGGTTGTAGATACGCATCGCCTACCTGGAGAACGAATGAACTCGTAGAGCCATCGTATTAACAATATCCTTAACAGAAGCGTGAAAATATTCTCCAGGCACGCTGGTGCTACGACAGATCCATGCCACTCAACTCAGTAACGATTCAGCCGACCGACCTGGCCATACTGGAGCCGATCCTTGGTCAGGATCGGATTCAGCGTGTGCTTGCGACATCAGCCGAAATCTCGAAGGCGATATCCGGCCGTTCGATAGTTAACGTCAATTCAACGGCTAAAGGCGGCGGTGTTGCCGATATGCTCCAGTGGCTTCTTCGCTACATCCGCGGCGCAGGCATAGACGTGAACTGGTGTGTCATGGAAGGCACACCGGAGTTCTTTGCACTCACCAAGCGAATTCACAATATGT
>JANQIZ010000082.1 GCA_028281895.1 Dehalococcoidia bacterium | reverse complement strand
TGATATGTCGAGCGCCCGCACCTGCGTGGGATGGCCGGTCCAGCTGGCGGAGAACATGATCACGAACAGCCTGCGTACGGGATCGAGGCTGGCGCCGATGCGGTCTCTCACCAGCGCGAGGTCGGGCAGCACCGCCAGGTAGAGGTAGATCATGCTGCCTGCGAGATAGGTGGTCAGTCCGAACACATCCCACACGAGCGGCGATTCCCAGCGTCCGAACAGCAGGATGTTGAAGGATCGCTCAGGGTGTCCCATGTCGGCGAAGATGAAGAGCGAGGCGGTGAGCAGCGCGGCTACCGTGATGTACTCAGCGCCGCGGCTGATTGGGGAGCGCCAGCCCATGTCCGCGAGGCGAAGGCCCGCGGATACGAATGTTCCGCCCATGCTCGCCCCGATGAAGAAGACGAACATGGTGATGTACATGCCCCACGTAATGCGGTCGCGCATCCCGGTGACGATCAGGCCTTCGCGCAGCTGGATGATCCATGCGATCACGCCGATGAGCACCAGCACAGCGAGGATGCCGACGGTGATCAGGTAGCGTTGGCTGAACCGCTGCATCGACTCGATGGTCTTATCGCGGAGTATGTCTGCCTGGGTGGTCATTCGTGCGACCTTCCCCAGTGCTTGCCGCTCTTCTTGACGTCTGTGATCCACCTCACAGGCTGGAGGCCGGTGTTTTTGGGATCGCGTCCGGCAAGCTCACCGTGTCCTGGGATGTAGTAGACGCGTGGGCGAGTTCCCAGCTCTTCCTTGTAGCGGTAAGCCGAGTGCTCTGAGAGGAACTCGCTCACTCTCACGACCTCTGCGCCGTTGGTCGCCACATCCTCTTCCAGGTCGCCGTAGTAGATGGCGTTCTGCGGACAGGCTGATGCGCAGAATGGCAGGCGTCCTGCCCGCGCCATCTCAGGGCAGAAGTCGCACTTGTAGACGACGCCCTTCTGCATCGGGAGCTGGTGCTCGTGGCTGTGGTCAACGAAGATCGACGCCGGGTTGGTGGCCGGCTCGCCCCACGTGAAGGAGCGGCGCTCGTACGGGCAGGCGGCCATGCACATGCGGCATCCGATGCAGCGCTTCTGGTCGATAAGGGTGACGCCCTCTGGTGTAGTCCATGTAGCGCCAACAGGGCACACATTCACGCACGGAGCGTTCTGGCACTGCATGCAAGGCGTTGGCAGGAAAGATGTGCCTTCCTGCGCCGGCTTAGAAGATGCGTCGAGCGGCTCCACCTCGCCCAGGTCATGGCTCAGCTCATGCTCGTAGACCTCGATCCACTGCATCGGCTCAGGCACGAAGTGGCCGAAGTTGCAGGCCTCGGTGCACTGCGGTCCGGTTCCCTGGGACTGGCAGCCGTCGCAGCGACGCTGATCGATAATCATCATCCACTGCCTCAGCCGCTTCTTGCTTTCGTTGTCCTGGGCAGCCGGCGCTGCTGCGGCATCAGCCGGGTCATCGCGGAGCACGGCAGGCAAACTGGTGAAGCCGATGCCAGTGGCAACAGCCGCTCCGCCCATCAGCTGCAGCATCCGCCGCCGACTTACCTCCCACTTGCGATCGTTTTCAGCCCGTTCCTGCTCACTAACCTTTTCCGGTTCCATGCCCTTCTCCCCGGTGCGCCCTTCATGTGTTCCTCGCGTCGACTGCCGTGCGAGCTAGTCGCTGACGACATCCGGCGGCTCATCGATCACCTGTGGCACGTGGCATGACGTGCACACGTAGCGGCCCGGATAGAGCTGGCCGCTGACAGTTCCAGTTGTGAAATCCGTGTAGTGGCTTATAGGAACCTGGACGGCAACATCACCGTTGATCGTCTTGCCAGATTCGTGGCACTCCATGCAGGAGTTCTTCGACGTCGTGATGACGAGGTCGCCTGACTTGTGAGGGACGAGTGGCGGAGCGCCGGGATATGCACGGTCGAGCAGAGGCGCCTCTCCCGGCTCGAGAGTCCTGAAGCGGTTAGGATCTACCTGCCCGCTGGCGAGCAGGCTGAGCGTGTAGAACAACTCATCCGGCTCTGCCGTAGCAGTGGCTGGCGCGGCAGTGGGCGCGAGGCCTGAAGGCGTCGCCGTTGCCGGGATAGCTGTTGGGGTTGGCGAATCGGGCGCGGTCGTCGCGCTCGGCTCTGACGTCGGCAATGCCGTCGGTGGAACAGGCGTCTCGTCAGATGACGAACATGCGCCTATCACCGCCAGCGCAGCGAGCGCGACGGCCATGAGCACGAGCGATGAGAGCCGGCGGCGGTTCTTTAGCGAAGTCACACTGCACCGCCGATCTTCTCAACCTTCACAGCGCACTTCTTGAAGTCGGTCTGCTTCGAGATCGGACAGTAGGCATCGAGCGTGACATCGTTGATCATCACGTCCTCGTCGAACCATGGGACGAAGACCATGCCTTGCGGAGGCTTGACACGGCCATTGATGTCGGCGGTCACCTCCACGCTGCCGCGCCTTGATGTGATCCGGATCTTTTCACCGTGCTCAACGTCCCACTTGATGGCGTCACGCGGGTGGATGTTGGCTGTGGCGTGCGGATAGGCCTTCCAGAGTTCAGGGACGCGGCGGGTCATCGTGCCCGAGTGCCAGTGCTCAAGCACACGCCCCGTCATCAGCCAGACCGGGTACTCGACATCGGGAACTTCAGGCGGCGGCTCATACGGCCTGAGCCACATGATGGCTCTGCCGCCATTCGACTTCTCGTTGCCGTAGAAATTCTTGCCTGTCCCGGCTGGCACGTACGGGTCGTACTGCTCGTTGAACCTCCACGGCGTCTCCTGGCCATCGATGACCGGCCAACGAAGGCCGCGGGTCTGGTGGTACAGGTCGAACGGTGCGAGGTCGTGTGCCTTGCCAAGGCCGAACTTCCGGTACTCGTCCCAGATCGCCTTCTCCATGTAGAAGCCGGCTTCTATCGACGCATCCGAGTGCGGGTGCCCGTCGACAAGCGGGTACTTCGCAGAATCGAAGTCGAAGAGACCGCCGTGCCCAAGGCGCTTCGCGACCTCGATCGTCTGCCACAGGTCTGACTTCGCCTGTCCCGGCGCGCTCGTCAGCTTCTTCCAGAAGTGGGTGCGGCGCTCGCTGTTCCCGAATGCGCCTTCCTTCTCTATCCACATCGCGGTCGGCAGGATCACGTCCGCAAGCTCTGTGCTGCGGGTGTGGTAGGCATCCGAGACAACGATGAACACTTCGCCGCGCAGGATAGCGTTCCTGTAGCGGTTGAAATTCGCGTAGTCCTGGAACGGGTTCGTGACCTGTGACCAGAAGAACTTGATCTCGCCCCGGTCGACTGCCTTGATCATCTCCACCGCGTGGAGTGAAGGCTTGTCCGGGATCGTTCCCTCCGGGATGCCCCAGATCTCTTCGGTGATCTTCCGGTGTTCCGGGTTGGCGACCACCATGTCGGCAGGCAGGCGGTGGGTGAAGGTGCCAACCTCGCGTGCGGTTCCACATGCGCTTGGCTGGCCGGTGAGTGAGAACGGGCTGTTGCCGGGCTCGGCGATCTTTCCGGTGAGCAGGTGCATGTTGTAGATGAGGTTGTTCATCCACGTCCCGCGAGTGTGCTGGTTGACTCCCATCGTCCACAGCGACATCACCTTGGTGTTCGGATCGCCGTAGACATCGGCCAGCTCGCTCAGATCCTCTGGTGAGACGCCGCTGATCTCCTCGACGACTTCAGGCGTGTACTCGCTTACGAAGTCTGCGTAGGCATCGAAGTCGACCACCTGCGCCTCTTCGGCGAACTTGAAGTTGTCCTCGAGTCCGTAGCCGATGTTGGTCTTGCCTGACTTGAACTGGACGTGGTCGTTGACGAACTGCGTGTTCACGTACCCGCGCTGGATGATCAGGTTGGCGATGCCGTTCGCCATGGCGAGGTCTGCCTGCGGCTCGAAGATGATCTCCTTGTCCGCCATCTCCGATGTGCGGTTGGAGGCGACGGTGAGGTTGAAGATCTTTGTGCCTGGAGCGGTGAGTTTGCGCCCGGTGACTCTCGCCCAGAGCATCGGGTGCATCTCGGCCATGTTGGAGCCCCAGAGCACGAAGGCATCGGCGTTCTCGAAGTCGTCGTAACACCCCATCGGCTCATCGATGCCGAAGGTCGACATGAACCCGGCGACCGCGCTCGCCATGCAGTGACGCGCGTTCGGCTCGATGTTGTTGGTGCCGATCCCGCCCTTGTAGAGCTTGGACGCTGCGTAGCCTTCCCAAACGGTCCACTGGCCAGACCCGAACATCGAGATCGAGTCGGGGCCAAACTCAGCCTTCGCCTCTTTCATCTTGTCTGTGATGAGGTCAAGCGCCTCGTCCCAGCTCGCTTTGCGGAACTGAGGCTCGCCGGGCGCGTCTTTCGGAGAGACGCGGATCAGCGGGTCGGTCAGCCTGTCTTTGCCGTTCTGGATCTTCAGCAGGCCGTAGCCCTTCACACAGAGAAGGCCTCTGTTGACCGGACCTTCCGGGTCTCCCTTAACGGAGACGATCTCACCGTCGCGAGTGCCGATAAGGGCCGAGCAGCCTGTGCCGCAGAACCGGCACGGAGCCTTGTTCCATTCGACTCCCTGGAGTTGGCTGGAGTCGGCAGGGGTGATATCGCCGCGTGTGACTCCGGGGATGGCGCTGGCGGCCATGGTGGCGAAGAAGGATGCCGATGAGAGCTTGAGGAACTTCCGTCGTGAGATTGACTCCATTGACCGGTGACCTCGCAGTTCTGTTGTGGCCCATATGCGCGCTGTCGGCGCGCTCTACTTGTTTCCAAAATGTTTCGTATGAGTGTCAGTAGAGCACTTGGCCTGTGAAGAGGTTCACGAACCCAGTGAAGAACCCGTGAGCATTTATTCAGGAACCGCAGTTCATGAAAAATGGCGAGAAGAGCTGACGCGTGCTTGCGCCGCTGGCCGCTGCTTCGCTGGCGCGTGTACTTGCCCTGACCGGATTTGGGGCACGGTCTGGGACTGGATGTGTGAAAGATCAGCGGTCCAAGAAGGTCAGATGATGCTGCCGGACTTGATCGTCATCACAGGACGCCAGCGGATGCCTGACCTCACCTGGTCGTGGCCGTCACGCAGCGTTTCTGGGTCTGAGCCGGGCTTCACCACGCACAGGTCTGCCTGAGCGCCTTCCTGCACGCGGCCGATCTCGCCTTCAAGGCCCAGCACGGAGGCTGGAGCCGATGTCATGCTCGGCCAGCAGTCGTTCGGGTCCATACCGGCAGCGATCAGTTTCGAGGTGACGAGAGGAAGGTCGTGCTCCATTCCCGCATCGACATGCGCCCGGTAGAAGTCGGATGAGATCGTGTCCGGCAGAAACCCCTCGGCGATAGCTGCTTCCGCCGTGTCGAAGCCGAATGCGGCATAGCCGTCACCAACATCGAAGAGCACCCCTCGCTCGCGTGCCTCCCAGACGCAGTCCTGCACCCGGCCGTCTTCGACGATGCTTCCCTCGCCCGAGTGGAAGCAGTAGGTCATGACATCGCCTGGCCGGAGCCATTTCAACTGGTCAGCCAATGGCAC
>JANQIZ010000079.1 GCA_028281895.1 Dehalococcoidia bacterium | reverse complement strand
CGGGTTGATGTCCAGCTGAATCACCTTCGTTCCCGGAGCTGGAATCCGCCACTCGTTCGTCACCTGTCCGCCGGTGTGGCTGCCCACGAAGAACACGAGATCGGAGCCGTGAACGGCACGGTTGGCACATGCTCTTGAGTAAGAGCCGGGAACGCCAACGGCCAGCGGGTGATCTGCAGGGAACGTCTCCTTGGCGTTGAGCGATGTTGCGACAGGGATGTTTGCCTTTTCAGCAAATGCGACGAGCGATGAGCCTGCGCCCGATGCTGTCACTCCTCCACCTGCGACGATGATTGGCCGGTCGGCGGCTGAGAGCATCTGGATCGCTGTAGTGATCGAAGCTTCATCTGCTACCGGACGGAACGGCGGAACATGCTTGAAAGCCTCTTCGGCAACAACTTCGAGGTCGGCCTCGCCATTCATGATCGTCTGGCCTGCGATGCCGGATATGTCCAGGTGCGTCGGGCCCGGAGTGCCAGAGACCGCTTCCCTGAACGCCTGCCTGAGGAAGAGCGGGAACTGCTCAACGTCATCCACGCGGGTGCTGAACTTGGTCACTGCGTCGAACGGGCTGTGATGGTCGATCTCCTGGTAAGCGTTGCGGTGCTGCTGGATCTGAGGCAATCGGCCGGTGATAGCGATCACCGGAGAGCAGCCGAGAAATGCGTCCTGGAGACCTGCAGCGAGATTGGCCGCTCCGACTGACTGTGCTCCGCAGACTCCGGGACTGCGCTTGACCCTGCCGAACGCATCGGCCATGTAGGCAGCCGATTTCTCGCTGTGCGCCATAATCCGGGCGATGCCGAGCTCTTCCATGTGCGGCATCGCTTCAGCGACTGATACCGGCATGAAGAAGTAGTGGCTTACGTCGTATGCCTTGAGGGTTTCAGCGAGGAATCTCGCACCGGTCATTCTGGGCATCTGTCGAGGCTCCGTGATTGGGACAGTGGCGGGTCTGATGAACGGGCAGCATTAGACCACATATTTGCGTCAAATGTGCCGCTCAGCAGATGAGCTTTAGGTGGTGCTTACTGAATGAACTCCAGCCAGTTGCCTTCAGGATCGCTGGCGTAGACGATTCCGCGTGTTCCTCTGCTGGTCTCCCTGAGGATTGGCTCCGTGACGAAGCGGACGCCCTGCGCAGAGAGCTCTTTGTGGGTCGCGGCCAGGTCGTCGACATTGAAGCAGATGTGTGATGTGCCGAGCTGTGGGATTTCCTGATGTCCCGTAGGCGAAGGCGGATTGTGAAACTTGACCAGCTCGATGCGATGGCCGTCCTCGAAGCCAACAAAGACCAGCGTTCGCCTGGCACCAGGAATCCCGGTGTGATCGCCTTCCGGAGGAGCAGCCGATTCGATCCGGTGTATCTCAGAGAGACCCAGGACATCGCAGTAGAAGCGGACCATCGCGTCCAGGTCATCGACGACCAGCCCTGTGTGATTGAACGAGGTGACCATGGGGCGCTCCTGTGTTCGGTCCCTGTGGGAGTATGATTGCCGGCATTCTGACAGATAGCTGCCAAACGTCCAATCAACCCGGAGTCGCGCCATGCCGATCGTCGATGTTCACACGCACCTGCCCAGCCACCGCGAGCATATTCCGCCCGAAGAGGTGCGAACCGAATCGACGATGAGATCGGGACAGGTGGTGCGCCTCACGAACACGATTCAGGACTATGTAGATGCGATGGAGCCGGTGGACAAGACCTTCGCTTTCGGGATTGCGAAGCGTCCATGGCGAATGCGCAGTGGAGTCCTGGACGATCGCGGCTGGCCGGACGAGATGAACCAGAACGACATCGCGGCAGAGACCGCTAAGGCGAATCCTGCGAAGTTCATTCCCGGAATGTCTCTCCATCCGATGGCTCCAGATATGAACGACGAATACGACCGTGCAGTGGGCGATCTGGGCTGCAAGGTGATCAAGCTTGGTCCGAACTACCAGGACTTCGATCCCACTGGTCCTGAGGCGTTCCGACTCTTTGCAAGGCTCGAGCACGACGGCATACCGATCATCTTCCACAGTGGCACTTCGCCCCAGACAGATGGGCCGCTGACCTATGCGCACCCGTTCACCTTCGACAGGGTGGCGATGGCGTTTCCGGGGCTGAAGATGGTCCTGGCCCACCTTAGCCACCCGTGGCAGGCCGATTCTCTGTCAGTGGTTCGCAAGCACCCGAACGTGTGGGCAGACATGTCTGCCCAGTTCTATCGTCCTTACTCCTTCTGGCAGGGCATGCGGCTGTTCTACGAATGGGGCGTGACCGGCAAGATCTTCTTCGGGTCAGACTGGCCAGTGACGATGCCGCAGGACAATATCGACGAGCTTCGAGGTCTCGAAAAGTTCGCCAAGGACCACCACCTGCCGGCGATTCCGTCCGAGGAGATCGAAGGCATCATCAACCGGGACGCCGCTTCCATCCTGGAGGTGGAGTGATTGCCGGGGCTTGAGAGGGTTCGCACCGCCTATTACGGCTGGTACGTCGTAGCAGCGCTCTTCTTCGCCACCTTTGTGGTGATCGGCGTTCGACAGGGCTTCGGAGTCTTTGTCGAGACGTGGGAAGAGGACTGGGCTGCGAGCACGACCGCGGTTACCGCCGCGAGCGCCATCGGCTGGGTGCTTAACGGTGTTAGCCAGCCGTTCTTTGGCGCGTTGACTGACCGCTTTGGCGCGAGGCGTGTGCTGATCTACGGAATGCTGGCGCTTGGCTCCAGCGTGCTGCTCGTCACTGCGTCGACCAATCCGCTGATGCTGGCCTTCACATACGGTGTGCTGCTTTCGTTCACCTCTGGCGCGTTGTCGTTCACGCCAGCAGGAGCACTGATCGCACGGTGGTTCGTCCGCAATCGAGGCAAGGCAATGAGCCTGCTCACGGTCGGCGGCTCGGCCAGCGGCGTCATCATGATTCCGTTCCTTGCCTACTTCCTGCTCAACGCTTCCTGGCAGACGGTGTGGCTGGTCATCGGCGCCATGGTGCTTGGACTTGGACTGCCCGCGCTAATACTGATTGTGCGCAGCGGTCCTGAAGATATGGGACTTGAGCCCGACGGCGATATGCCAGAGACGGCAGATGGCGAAGCAGGCCCGGTGTCGAGAGCTATGGTTGTCGGCCCACTGAATGCCGAGCGATGGCAGGAGTCGTTCAGATCGGCTCCGATGTGGCAGCTCTCGCTCGCCTACTGGGTGTGCGGCATCACGACAGCCTCCATCGCGGTCCACTATGTGCGCTGGGCTTCGTCTGAAGGCATCGCACCGGAGACCGCCGCGCTGGCGTTTGGTCTGTTGAGCGGGATCAATGCTATCGGCGTGCTGTTCGTTGGCTCGATCTCTGACAGGATGCAGCGCAAGACGCTTCTCGGCATCGTCTACCTCGTGCGCGGTCTCGCATTTCTGAGCCTGATCCTGGTTCCCGGAGTTGGCGCTCTCTGGGCATTCGCAGTCATCGGCGGCATGTCATGGCTGGCGACGGTTCCTCTCACCACTTCGCTGGCAGCCGATGTGTATGGCGTGAAGAAGCTTGGAACACTGGCAGGGTTGATCAACATGGCGCATCAGCTTGGAGGCGGCGCGGCGGTGCTGGTGTTCGCATGGGTGTTCGACACGTGGGACACGTACGATCCAGCGTTTGCGGGAGGCGCGGTGTTCCTGCTGCTTGCCGGTGTGCTGTCACTCTCGATTCGTGAGAAGCGATACTCTTCAAGGTATTCGCCGGTGAATCCAACCACTTCGACGAAGCCAGAGCTGGCCTCGACAGCGGTAGACGCGGACTGAGCGCACGGCACGGGAACGGACCTGCAACGGTGTTAATCGCTCACCATTCCGAAGCGGCAGATCCCACGCTGATCCACTGGATCCGCGAGCGAATCGATGCCGTGATCGGACTGGAGCCGGTGGCTATCGTGACGCTGCTCGGCATCCTGATCGCGCTGTTCCCGATCGTGTTGATGCTGATGGCGTGGCGCAGACAGCGGCGCGCAGACCTCAGCGGCGGCGAGGACTAGGCGGCTTAGGCTAGTCCAGCCCGATGATCCACCTGATCCAGCCCATAAGACCGGGCCGTCGCTTTCGTGGCTCGTCATCGAAGTCGGCCAGCACGCTGATACCCAGAATCTCCGCAGCTCGCTTGGCGTCCCTTCTTGTGACTACGAGCTGCGGCTCCGAAAACCGCTGCAGGCGCATCGAGCTCTCGCCGTACAGGCCACCGAACTGCTGGTTCCGGACATGGCAGGCGATGCCCGCTTCCTTGAGCTGATCGCTGGCGATGGCAAGCTCAACCGGGTCGGGATTGGTCATCAGAGTGATCAGGTCGAAATCCCGGTTCATGTGATCTGTTCCGTCAGTCGTCCAGCAGCGGCCCCAGCCTGTCGAGAATCCGGTCCAGCTCTTCGATGTCCAGCCTGTCGAGCTTCTTGGCAGCCGGATTGCGAGTGACCGGTGTCTTGATCACCCCGCGCCTGAAGAAGGCCATCTTGTAAGCGGAGATGCTGTAGAGGAACTCGAAGTTGAGCGAAGGCAGAAGCTGCTCCCAGATCGACTGCGCCTCGTCTGTCACGATCTGCAGGTGGCCCTCGCCCTTTCCACCGGCTTCGAGAGCGGCCCACAACTTGCTATGAGCGTCTGTGATGTGGCCAGCGGGCATCGTTCCGCACGCGCCTCGGTGGTACTCGTCGGTCAGGAAGCGTCCGCCCATACCACCCATGATGCCGTGGCAGGTGTCGCCAGCCTGTTCGAACAGCTGCGTCATGATCTGGCCAGGGACGATGCTCTCTTCCTTCACGTAGTCGACGTGATCGATCTCCTTCAGCATTCGCAGCATCAGCGGCGTCGGGATCACTGGACTTGTTGGCGGCTTGTTGTTCTGGAGCCACACCGGCACGCCGGCGGCCTCAGCGATAGCAGCGTAGTAGTCGTACACGAGCTCGGACGAACCGCCGTTTGGCGGAGCAGCGATCACTGAATCTGCTCCCGCTCCTACCGCGGCCTTCGTGTACTCAACAGCGTGCTCAGTGGTGATGCCGGTGACGCCTGCGACAAACGGAACAGCGCCGTCTGTGGCCTCGACGCCTTTGCGAATCACCTCGGCGCGTTCAGCATCAGTCAGGTGCGGGCCTTCGGATGCGTTCACCGGAAGGACGATTCCGTGCGCTCCACGCTCGATGCACCACGCCACACATCGGCTGAGCGACGGATAGTCAACAGAGCCGTCTTCGTTGAACGGCGTTACCGGAATCGAATAGACGCCTCGCATCTGGTCAGTCATGTTTTGCTGTCTCGCTCCTGAGTGAGTTTTCGCCCGAATGCCGATTGGCGCTGGTTCGCGGGCGATAAGTGTGGTGGTGTCCTACTTCAGATGCTGGATCGGCTCCTGCACGTAGAGGACCGGTTTTTCGTTTCGCTTGTCGACGAGGGTATGAGTGCGGCGCGAATAAGGACCGCTGCCAGCCCTGCTAACTAACAGACTCCTGAGGTAAGCCTCACCAGAGTATTCCTCGTGACTGGTGGTTACGTGATGTATGGCCTCCGCGGTGCTGTGATACCTGGATTCACCTTTTCGGCACAGCGCACAGGCGACACCAAACTTGAACATCACGATCCTTCACTATTGCCGCTGCTATGGCGACAGCTTGATGGGTGTTTATGGCCGTACGCACACTTGAGAGCCCATGGGTATCTGGCAGGCCGAAAACCTCCCGGTGCCGCGACCTGCGGCGGCATCGTATACCATCCGCCTGCTTCAAGTGATTTCCAGATGTCGAAGATCGCAACGGCCACCAGGGAGGTTTGGATGCCACAGAAGATGAAAGCAGCACTGGATGACGGCACCGGCACGTACGCTCTGCATGAGCTCGATATGCCGGCTATGTTCGAGG
This sequence comes from Dehalococcoidia bacterium, assembly GCA_028281895.1. Taxonomy (GTDB): domain Bacteria; phylum Chloroflexota; class Dehalococcoidia; order Lucifugimonadales; family Lucifugimonadaceae; genus JAJCYX01. Next base: position 663 of record JANQIZ010000079.1, on the reverse strand, counting down.
GAGCAGCCCTGATCCGCGTCCGCCAGACGGGCATTTGTGGCTCTGACCTGCACATGACAGATGCACGCGAGGAGGCACAGACGATAGCTTCCGGCCATGAAGTCGCAGGCGAGATAGTCGAGCTGCCGACAGGTGAGACAGACCTGAAAGTCGGAGATCGCGTCGCCCTGGAGACGATCGGCGCTGGCCGGGCGTGCCTGAAGTGCCACTACTGCGCATATGGCCAGTACAGGCACTGCATGGACCTCGCTCCTGACACGGGCGGCGGGTTTGCCGAGTACATGACTCGAAAGCCGACCGGCCTCTTCAAGCTCCCGGACAGTCTTGACTGGACAGATGGCGCGCTGGTGGAGCCGATGGCGGTTTCAGTGCACGCTCTTCGATACGCAGGCATGAAGCCGGGCGATGTGATTGGCGTGACGGGATCGGCGACTATCGGTCTCTCTGCGATCGGTGCTGCTAAAGCGTTCGGAGCGAAGAAGGTGATCGCCACCGCGAAGTACCCGCACCAGGCTGAGCTTGCCACAAAGATGGGCGCTGACGTAGTCGTATCGGCGGATCCTGGCGAGTTCGAGGAGGCCTGCCGCGATGCTTCCGGCGGTGTCGGCGCAGACATAGTTCTCGAATCGGTCGGAGGCCGTCAGACGGGAGCGCTGCACCAGG
>JANQIZ010000016.1 GCA_028281895.1 Dehalococcoidia bacterium | reverse complement strand
CTTCCCGGTGCTGAGTGATCTGCACCACGAGGCGATCAAGGCATACGGCATCGAGTTCGGCGACTTCGCTGGAGTTAGCGGATACACCGTCGCTCAGCGGTCGGTGTTCGTCATTGGCAAGGACGGCAAGGTTAGCTGGCAGTGGCTGGCCGACTCGCCTGGCAACGAGCCACCCTACTCAGAGGTTGAAGACGCGGTTCGTGCGCTGGGCTAGCAGCGCTTTAGCGACGAAGTAGAAAAGGGTCCTCGTGTGGTGCTTCGTACGAGGACCCTTTTCATCTGGCTTTTCTCGAATCGCAGGTTCGTCGCGTTCGCGAAGATCACCCCTTCAACTCGTTGCCAGCGCAGGCGATTAGCCCATGCCGGTGTAGATCTCCGCGGCTAGCGCGCCGAAGACGATGTGCGCTGCGATCAGTTGCAGCGCTGAGGCTCGACCGTACCTGAGCAGGAACGGACCCGGATCGCCGACCATGCCCGAGCGAATAGACCGGTTCAGGCTTCGCGAATATGCGAGTGTGGTTCCTGTTATCACCGACAGAAAGAGACTTGTCGCCGCGCCGAAAGCGATCTGTGTTCCTGAAACCTCAAAACCTGTGAGGACGGCCGCGGTGATGCATCCATAGCCAGCGGAGACCGCGAACCAGACAACCAGCCCGAACCCGTACGCAGGCAGCGTCTCTATCGATACAGCGGAGCCGGTGAGATATAGAGGATTGAACGGGAAGGTGCGAGGCCTCACAGCCAGCATCAGGATCACTGCCAGCAGCGTCGCCGCTCCCGCTATCAAACCGGCGACTACGGCGGCGTCTGGTTCGAATGCCGCTTCCGTCATGCTGATCTCGGCGACTCAGCGATCTGTCTCTGAGCCCTCGACCAGCGCGGCCAGCTTGGCCATGTCCTTGCGCAGCGTCTTGCGGACCATCGGCTTTGCGAACCAGGAAGTCAGGAAAAAGCCGATCGACGCCAGCATCGAATCCGAAAACGCCGTCTGCTCATATGTCACAGCCGTCTGAGTCGCCGACCCCATGATTGTGAAGCGCGCATTGATCGGGTACGGGCCTTTGATCGTCCTGTACTCGTATCGAACACCCGGATCAGCCTCCGTGACCTCCATCGTGATGTCGTTGACCTTGCGACCGTACTTGTAGCTCATCTGAATCGTGCTGCCGGGCTCCGGGCCTGAGCCGCTGGACCACTCTGCCGACTGAACGCCCGAAACCCATTCCGGCATCCTGGACGGATCGGTCAAGACTTCGTAGACAGCCTCACTGCTCGCAGCTATATCAACCGAAACGCTCGCCTGCAGACTTGTCATCGCATCAACCTCCTCGATCTTCTGGTTAGCTCATGATGGCGCCGCCGTTGACGTTCAGCGCCTGTCCTGTGATCTCTGATGCGTCATCGGATGCGAGGAATGCCACCGCCTTGCCAATGTCCTCCGGTGTCTGCTCCCGTCCAAGCGGCATCGACGCCTTGATGTTGAGGTCGAAGATCTCCCGTGGAGTCAGACCCTTCGCATCGGTACTGAGCGCCGCGTGATTCTTCGCTATCGACTCCCACATCGGAGTCCACAGTCTGCCGGGGCATACGGCGTTCACGTTGATGTTGAACTGGCCTAGCTCAATTGCCAGGTGGTGGGTGTACTGAATAGCCGCCGCCTTCGAGACTCCATACGGAATCTGCACTGTGCCGCGTCCCGGCTCAGCTACGCCCCGTGGAGCACGGCCACCGTGAGAGGCGATGTTGACGATCTTCCCGGACCTGCGCTCCTTCATGTGCGGAGCTATCGCATCGGCTGTGTTGACCATTCCCTGGACATTGATCCCCCAGGTGAGGCTCCAGTCATCGGCGCTGTAGTCCTTGCGCTCGGTGAAGCCAGCAGCGCCAATCACGCCAGCGTTTGGAACGCAGATGTCGATAGCGCCGTGCTCAGCGATGGCCTGGCTTACCCATGCAGCGATCGACCCTGTGTCTGTGACGTCAACGCGGGCTGATGAAGACGAAGCTCCCAGGTCGCTGATCTCGCTGGCAACCGAAGCTGCTGCCTGTTCGTCGATGTCAGATACCGAGACGGTCGCACCGCGAGATGCGAGCACGAGAGCTATCCCGCGGCCTATACCTCTGCCTGCGCCAGTGACGATGGCCACCTTGCCGGCCAGTTGGTCTTTCATATGGGTGCCCGGCATCTCTCGCCTCCATGAGCTGCATCTGTGCCGTGAGATCGAGAGGATACAACGCTGCGGCCAGTTAGAGCTGCGATGTAAACTGGTTACCTGATCAGGCGTCCGCTTCCAACTTAGTAGCGGGCGCCGTTTCATGCCTGCCTAGTCGCTACAGCCGCCAGTTGTGGCAATGGAGAAGAATGCCGTGGCTGCCCGAACACTCAAGAACGTAGATCTCGAAACCCTCGTGTCGCTATCAAAGCGGCGCGGCTTCATATTCCAGAGCAGCGAGATCTACGGAGGCCTCGGAAGCGTCTGGGACTATGGACCTGTCGGCGTTGAGCTGAAGCGCAACGTCAAGGACCTCTGGTGGAAGGCGATGGTGCGTGACCGTGACGATGTGGTTGGAATCGATGCGGCGATCCTGATGCACCCCGATGTATGGGTAGCCAGTGGCCATGTTTCGAGCTTTTCAGACCCACTCGTCGAGTGCACGAACTGTCATCGCCGCTATCGAGAAGACCAGTTGGAGTCAGAGGCCTGTCCTGAGTGCGAAGGCGAGTTTGGCGAGCCTCGTCAGTTCAACCTGATGTTCGAGACTCACATCGGCCCTGTTCAGTCCGACGACAACACGATCTACCTGCGTCCAGAGACGGCGCAGGCGATGTTCGTCAACTTCCAGAACGTCCAGACGACGACTCGCAAGAAGCTGCCGTTCGGCATAGCGCAGCAGGGAAAGTCGTTCAGGAACGAGATCACGCCCGGCAACTTCACCTTCCGCACTCGCGAGTTTGAGCAGATGGAGATGGAGTTCTTCTGCACACCTGGCGAGGATGAGGAGTGGCACAGGTACTGGATCGATTTCTCGATGAACTGGTACCGCAGCCATGGCCTGAGAGCTGAGAAGCTGATGGTGCGAGAGCATGAGGCGGACGAGCTGCCGCACTACTCCAAGGCGAGCGCAGACATCGACTTCGAGTTCCCGTGGGGCTGGGGTGAGCTCGAGACCATCTCTAACCGCACCGACTACGATCTAAAGGCGCATATGGAGCGGTCTGGTAAGGACCTGAGCTACTTCGACCAGGAGAAGAATGAGCGGTACGTGCCGTTCGTAGTTGAGCCTGCGATGGGCGCTGATCGCAGCGCGCTGGCTTTCCTTGCTGATGCCTACGACGAAGAGCCAGGAGAGAAAGAATCCCGCGTAGTCCTGCGCTTCCACCCGGATGTCGCTCCGTTCCAGGTGGCCGTGCTGCCGCTGTCTCGCAATGAGAAGCTAACTCCCAAGGCACGCGAGGTCTATGACACGGTGCGAACGGTCTTCAATACGCAGTTTGACGATGCCCAGAGCATTGGCCGCAGGTATCGAAGGCAGGATGAGATTGGCACTCCGCTGTGCGTGACGGTCGATTTCGAGACTGTTGAGTCCGATGACGCGGTGACGATCAGGAACAGGGATTCGATGGAGCAGGTTCGAGTGCCTGTCGCCAATCTGGTGCAGGCGATCAACGATCAGATTGTCCAGATGCGCAAGGACTCGGCCGGGTAGCGGGGCGATGCGCCGGGTTTGCGTGTCTCACTGGCGTGATGCCGCCAAATCTGAGGAAATCTTTAAGGCATACCCGCGACCGGAAGCCACTGCGGCCATCAAACCGTACAAGTATTCAGCAGCAAGAGGCCCAGAGAGGCCCAGAGAGGCCCTGAGTCCGGGGACGAATCCAGATGTTCTTGAATCTACTGAGACGACGCCTAGCCGGCATTCCCCTGCCTGGCACGACGCGCAAACGCGTTCTGGCAGGGATGCTGGCGGTGGCAGTGGTTTCCATCGCATGCGGGTCCGATGGCACTGCGCCTTCAAGTGGATCAGGTGGAGGCTCGGCATCGCAGCCCACAGCCCAGCCGAGCGATACTGCGCCTTCGTTTGTTGCCAACACCTTTAATCACGGCTCATACAGCCTTGAGGAGAACGTGGGGCGTCCGGTGCTGATCAACTTCTGGTTCCCGTCCTGCCCTCCATGCAGGGCCGAGATGCCCGACCTGCAGGCCGCATACGAGGAGTTCGGTGACGAAGTCGACTTCCTGGGGATCCAGCAGACGGCTGTGGACACGCCGCAGGATGGAATCGACTTCCTCGATGAGCTGGGGATCGATTTTCCCAATGTGGCTGATGAGACGGCTCAGATTCAGTTCTCATATGAAGTGCTTTCGTACCCAACGACGATCTTCCTGAACCGTGACCACACGATCAACCGTGAGTGGACAGGGATCATCACCGAGGAACACTTGAACGAGCAGATCGCCGCGATTATCAACAGCTAGTCTTGCTCTGCGTCAGTTCGTGCCCACACGCTCCCGGCACCTGAGATAATCCCGTTCCATGTTCGGTGACATCAGTGTGTCCGATTGGCTGATCCTCATCGCACGCTGGGCCCACATCACTGGCGCCCTCGCGTGGGTTGGCGGGAGCATGTTCTTCGCGCTTGTGCTCCGGCCCGTTTCTGTTGCTGAGCCCGAAGCGATGCGAGGGGTGATGAAGCCCATCGGATCGGTCTACAGGGAGGTCGTCGACCTGTCTGTGGCGGCCGTGCTCGTCTCCGGCATCGTCCTCATGTTCGACCGCCTTACAGGGAACGACGCGAGCGTCGCGTGGGCCATCGTCTTCGCAGTGAAGATCGCTATCGCCATCTGGATGTTCTACATGGTGTGGCGACTGCGGCAGGCCGGATACCAGCCATCTGAGCCTAAGGGAATTCTTGGCCGGATCTCGTGGCTGCTGGGCTACAACGCTCTGGTGTTCTTCGGCGTCGTGGTCTTCTTCCTGGCCACTCTGCTGAGAGAGCTGTTTGAGAAGTCCGTGGCCGCTTAGCCGTACCAGGGCTTGATTTGACTGGTATCGACCGAATCGACGAGTTCCCTGAAGCTGACGCCGAGCACCGGATGGCTGAGCCGAGGCGCTATCTCCAGCAATGGCACGAGCACGAAGGCGCGTTCGGTCATGCGGGGATGCGGAACGAAGAGTGTGTAGTCGGTCCCGACTGTTGCGATCTCTGCTGAGCCGTAGAGCAGGATGTCGATATCGATAACGCGAGGCTCGCCATTGCCATGTGCCCCGCGGCCCATGTCGGTCTCGACCTGCTGGAGAGTCATCAGCAACTGGACGGCATCGAGTTCCGTGCGCAGCTCAATCACCTGGTTGAGGTAGTCGTCCTGAGGTATCTCGACGCC